>CAIWVZ010000384.1 GCA_903916245.1 uncultured Planctomycetota bacterium
GACCGGGCGTCCCTACGATTTTTGTCGACGCGGCTCGATTCCGAGTCCCGCGGCGAGACGAGCGCCCGCGGGCGTGAAGACCGCTTGGGTCCTCAACACGCCGAGGGCGCGTTCGAGCGAGGCGCCCACGCGTTCACGAACATTTCCGAGATCGATCCCCGGATGGAAACGCGCGGCATGGTCGAGCACGCGCCCGGCACGGTAGTCGCCGACCGCGGCGTTCAGCACCGAGGCGAGCGGTCCCGCGGGGACGGTTCCCGCCGACTCGGCGGCGTTGACGAGCAACGGGTCGTGGGCCCGCAGCGTTTGGAGGAAGAACCCCGTCGCTTCGCGCACGTAGCGCGCGAGGATGAACCCGACCGGCTCCTCCTTGAGCGGAATCCGAAGGAACACGACGCCGAACGCCCGCGGACTTCCGGCGCCGTCGATTCCGTGTCCGGCGAACCACTTGAGGCGGGTGACGTGGGTCTCGATTTCCACGTCGAGATCGGGATCGGCGGCGGCGATCAACGCGCGCGCGCGCTGAAATGCGGTGCCGAGAGCCGAGAGGTCGCGATCGAGCAGCGGTTGCACGGCGACGGGCCCGGGAGTTCCGTCTTCACGCGGCTCGCGACGCATGAGATGGACGATCGGCGCCTCCCAAGGTTCTTCGAGAATGGAACCCGCGCGAAACCGTGCATCGTGCATGGCGTCGTCGCTCAACACCCATAATCCTTGACACGCGTCGACGACGCCCTCGGGGGATCCGCGACGCATGGCATCCATGAGCGCGCCGTAAGCCGCGAACACCGCGGGGCCGTATGCGAGATTCGCGTCGAGATCGGCCCAACGCTCCTGAAGGCGGCGCAATCCCCCGAGCGCGTCCCCGGCGTGGCGGAGCGCTCCGAGCAACTGCAGCCGGAAATGTTCGCGCATCGCGGACGCCAATTTCGGAGTCCGTTCCGCATGGGCATCGGGAGAGAACGACTCCGCGGGAATCGCCAGATCTTCAGGCTCCGGGAAGTGCCGCGGATCACGCGGAGAGGTGTCGTCGGAAGTCATGGATCACCCGAAGAGGCCGGAGGCCCGAACCGAAAGAAGGTCCATCGCGAGAGCGACCCCCGCATGGAGGAAGACACCGCCGATGAAAGAACGATAGCGCAACGCGAGGTACCCGAGGACGAGACCCGCGCCCGCCGCACCGAGGCATTCGGGAAGCGGCTTGTGGAAGTGGATCATCGTGTAGGGCACCGCGGCGACGAAAATCGCGAGCCTCCCCATCGCGCGCTCGCAGGAAAAGAGGAGATAACCGCGAAAGAACGCCTCGATCGCAAGAAATTGGAACAGATAGGCCGCTTCCCAACGCACGAACGCGCCGAGGTCCTGCCGTGCCGAGGCGACGAACGGATACGTCGTCAGGAAGGACGGCTGTCGCGACGCCCACCCCACGAAAGGGGCCATCACCGCGAGCAACAGAAGGTAGACGGGAACGTGACGCAGGAAGCCGCGCGTCGTCCAACCGATCGACGCGAGCGGATCGCCGAAGACGCCGCGCACCACGACCGCGGGAACGACGACGAGGAGCAGCGTGGTCGCCGCGACCCAGGCGACGCCGGCGCCGAGATCGGGCATGCCGGGAAACCACGCTCGGCCGACGCCCGCGGCGAGCAGTTTCCACGGCATCGCGAGATATTCGAGCAGCGAAAGCGCGACGGCGGTCGTGATCAACGCCACGGCGGCGCGACGATCGACGGGCGCGGAGGCTGCGGGCAAATCGGTCATGCCGGAGAGGTTAACCGTGAAGGCGCACGTCCGTGGGATAGCATGGAAGTGGCCGATATCCCCGAAAGTCGACGATGAGCCGCAAATACATCGCGTTCATGCCCGTGAATCCCCGCGAGAACCCCGCCGACCGCGTGGATCTCGCGCTCGCCGCCCTGTTCGAGAACGGCATCGTGGCCGGGGATCTTCGAGACCGCGCCTCCTTGCGCAACGGTTCGAACTACACCCTGTTGTTCAAGGATCCGGATCCGCGCAAGCAGGAGGGCGGATTCGGCTGCGATCCGGGGCGCATGACGGTGTCGGTGCATTGCGGGGACATGAAGGGTTTCTCCGGAGACAACCTCGAACCCGTCGCCTGCATCCACTGCAACTCCGAACTCCCGTACAACGCCGCACAAGACGCCTTTTGGGCGTTGCGCGACGGCAAGCCCGTGGACGACCCCATGATGACCATGGAGTGCTACCACTGCGGCGAAGGCAACTCGGCGCTCGATGCCGACTGGAGTCGATCCGGCGGCTTCGCGCACGTCGCGATCCTGTTCGAAGGCGAGACGTCGAATCGCGTCGAACCCAATCCGGCGGGTCTCGCCCTGCTCTCCGAAGCGCTCGGGACACCGGTACGCTTCGTTCAGGTCCACGGCTGGTAGCCGTCGCGCGTCAGGACGATCCGAGCTTTTCGAGGTTCTTGAGCGCGGGGTCGTAGCGCGGGTCGAGTTCGATCGCGTTGCGGAACGACGTGCGGGCGGCACCTTTGTCCCCCGCCTGCAGCTGAATCAAGCCGAGGTTGTTCCACGCGTGCGGAGTCGGGTAGATCGCGACACTCTGCTTCAAGTGGTATTCCGCGGTCGCCGAGTCGCGCGCGTCCATCCCTAGCCGGAATTGACGCTCCGCATCGTCGCGACGACGTGCATCCTCGCGCGCCCGATCCGACGACGTGTACGAACGCGGAGTCTCGGGCTCGCTCGAGACGGCGTAGCCGATGAGCGCACCGGTTCCCGCACCGAACAGCGCTCCTTGCCACCACGAACCGGTGGCCGCCCCGATGAGTGCGCCGGCACCGGCACCGATGGCGGCGCCGCCGGCGGTGCCGCGCGAGTTGCGCTCGTTGAACGTGCAACCGCAAACGAGAACCACGGCGAGCAGCGAGACGATCGGCTTCGGACGGATCATGGGAAGGCTCCGAAAATCAGTCCTTCATCTTGGCGAGATTGAGAACGGCGGGCTCGTAGCCCGGCTCGATACGGACCGCCGCTTCGAACGCCTCCTGCGCGCGGGCCCGATCGCCCCTCGCGAGGAGCAGGAGGCCCAAATTGTTCCATGCGGGAGCGGTGGGCTTCGCTTCGATGCTCGCACGCAGGTGGGCTTCGGACGTCGACGCGTCCATCGCCTTGCACGCGAGATTGAAGTGGATCTCGGCGCGATCGCGGGCCTCGCGATCGGCGGACTCGGCGAAGGTCGACGTGTAACCGGCGCGCGGCGGCTCGGAATCGGTGAAAACGTCGGCGACGAAGTAGCCGACCAACGCGCCTCCGACGGCGCCGATCGCACCGCCCCAAACGGCGTTCGCCGAACCGGATCCGATCCAAGCGCCGATACCCGCACCGGCACCCGCGCCGATCAACGTTCCCGTCGTGTGATGGGACTGCCAGTTGCAGCCCGAAACCGCGACGGACGCGGCGAACAACCCGACCATGACTTTCGTCTTCATGCGATCCCCCCGGCGTCCTTCGGACGCGACGCGCGACGCCGCTCCGTCACGCTCCGTTCGACGGCCCGCCCGGCCTTCGAACGCGATACGGATGCGGCTCCCGGATGCGGGAATCCGCATCCACACCAAGTGTGCCGACGCCCGAGACGCGGGTCAAGGGCCGAAACGTTCGCGCCGCTGCGCGTCGCGCGCCTCCGGGTCGCGGATCGTGAGGACGTAGCGCGACGAACGCCCCCCGTCGATCCATGCCCACCATTCGCGGTGGTACCACTGGGTCATCAAGCGTCGGGCTTCGTCGATCGGGAACCAACCGGCGGACAGGATCTCCCGATCGCGCGGAGCCAACGTCCCCCCGACACGCCGGACGCGGAAGAAGAAGAATCGGCTGCGACGCCCCGGATCGGTGGATCGAAAACCGAAGCGTTCGATCATGAAGGCGAGATCCTCGACCTCCACCTCGAGTCCGGTCTCCTCGCGAAACTCGCGGACCAACGTTTCGACGAGCGCCTCCCCCTCTTCGACACCTCCGCCGGGAAGGTCGTGACACAAGACGGGCGGAGCATCGGCGGACAATCGACGCATTTCGGACGCGAGGAGGATTTTCCCGTCTTCCTCGAGGATGCCGAACGAACCGACGAGTTCCGACATGGCCGAGCTCAGCCTTTCCCGCGCGGACGGGAGGTGGCCGCGAGGGCGTCACGGCAGCGCTTCAGAGTCTTTTGCACGTTTTCGTCCTTCGGAGCGAGGGCACCCGCCCGCTCGTAGAAATCGAGCGCCCGACGGAGATCGCCCAAGCTCCACGCCACCGTCCCCGCCGTGACGTGGGCGTCGACGGACTCGGGATGCGCGTCGCAGGCGGCGACGGCGTGCCGATAGGCGGCGACGAAGTCCTTCGCGCGCGCCCGGCAGGTGGCGAGATTCAATCGCGCCAAGAGATGGTCGGGCGCTCGGAACACGATGCGCGCGAAGACGAGCTCGGCGTCGTCGACGGATCCGTATTCCAAGAGAGCGAGTCCGTGGGCGAATTGCGCGTCGACGTCGTTCGGGGCGGCCACCAGTCCGCGCTTGTAGACGCGGCGCTTCTCCGTCATCGCGTCGATGGACGCTTTCAACGCCTCGGCATCCTTCAGACGGGCGTCCGCCTCGTCCGACCGTCCGTCGAGGCGGGCGATCTGAGAGAGTTGGCGGAGCACGTCGTAGTTCTTGGGGGC
>CAIWVZ010000385.1 GCA_903916245.1 uncultured Planctomycetota bacterium
CCAGCCGCCGTCGGGACGCGGGCCGCGACCACCGAATCCGGGGCGTGGAGGGCCGAATCCGGGCCGCGGCGGGCCGCGGAATCCGCCGCGCGGAGGCCCGCCGTACGGTCTCCCCTGCGGCCGGAATCCGGGGCGTCCGCCGCGCGGACCGCGCATCGCGCCGGGGCCCCGCATCGGGCGGCCGCGGAATCCGCCGCGGAGGCCCTTGACCTTGGGTTTCTTCGGACGCGGAACCGGTTTCGGCGTCGGAGGGGTCAACGCGGCTTCGAGAAGCACCATCGACTTCAATCCGTCGTTAGGTGCGCCCGCCAGCATGCGCCCCCGCAATTCGACTTGATCGAGATTGCGCACGGAGCGGCGCCACGGATCGGGAATCCTCGAAAAACCGTGCAACGCTCCGAGGCATCCGCCGACGAGGCATGCGAGCGAATCGGTCGCGCCGCCTTCCGCGCAGATGTCGAGAACCGTGTCCTCGTACGACGAAAGTCCCGTCAAGAAGAAGTAGAGGGACGTGAGCAGCGTCGTCAGGACGAAACCGCGCGTCGCGGACGTGATCGGCCGCGAGCCCTTCCCTTCCGAAATCGCGACGATCTTCGCGAAGGCGGGCTCGACGTCGAGTTCGAGGACTTCGGGGAGTCGCGCGAGAGCGTCGGACACCTGATGCAGCACGCCTTCGAAGTTCGGTCGAAGAACGTGGGCGTACTGCGACGCCATCACGTCTTCGGCGCTGCGCACGAACGCCGCGAGATTCGGCACGAAGGTCGACGCGGCGAACTTTTCCGCGCCGTCTTTGACGCACGTGGCGACCGTGAAGGCGACCGCGACGGTGCCCGCCACCGCCCGCGGATCCTTGTGCGTCACCAACGCCGACTCGATCGCGGCGCGAATCAAACCGGTGGGGTCGTTGCGGAACCACACCCCGATCGGAATCCCGCGGGCGCAGGCGCCGGATCCGGCGGTGTTGACCCCCGTTTCCTCCCACGGCTTGCCCTCGAACATCTTCCGAACCGAGAGCCGGAAGTTGCGGCGGGCCCGGCGGAAACAACCGAAGGCGTTGCCGTCGATCGGTGCTCCGAGTTCCATCAACCGATCGCGGAAGGCCGTCGGCGTGAAGGCGCCGCCGCGAACGAGCACGTCGGCGCACGCGAGGGAGATCTGCGTGTCGTCTTCGTACGTGAACGGCGTGAAGTAGCCCTGACGCTGCGGGGACTGGAGACGTCGAGGATCGATGAAGCCGTCGACGCGTCCCGCCCGCGCAATCACCTCTTCATGGGTGAGGCCTTCGAACGGCGCTCCGAGTGCTTCTCCGACGGCCATTCCGGCCATGGCGCCTGCGGCTCTGTCCGCGATGTCCATCGGTCTACACCTGCCTCCTTCCGGACGTACATACACCTTCGGGGGGCAACGGTGCCCCCCGTCCCTCGGTGTCTTGATCGTGCGCCTCGGGGCGCGACGGGTCAACTCCGGCGCGGACGGATCCGCGCCGTTTCAGCTTCAGTTCGAGCGCTTCGAACGGCGAGCACGGCGGTTGCGGGGACGCTTGCCGTGATTGGCACGCTTGGCGCGGCGATTGTTGGGAGCCATGAAGAGTTCTCGTGGGCTTCGCACCGGGACCAGTCCCGGCGGCCGGATGTTCTCGGAAGAACTCCGGCGAGGAGTGTGCCAACCGAGGCCCACACGCTCAAGACCTCGAACCATACCCCAAGAACCGCTACCCTTCCCGCACCCATGGACACTCCTCGCCCGACCGGTGCCCGCATCGACCCCGCGACGGGACATTTGCTCGTTCCGTGGTCGGACGGCGTCACCCTCCGCTACCCGATCGACGCCCTCCGAGCCGCCTGCCCGTGTGCGGGTTGCGTCGACGAATGGACGGGGAAAGTCCTCGTGTCCATCGAAATGTTCCCGGGCGTCACCCTCAAAAGCCTCAAACAGGTGGGGCAGTACGCCTTCAACGTCGTGTTCAGCGACGGTCACGACACCGGCCTCTACACCTGGCCGCGACTGCGTGAGATCGGTCGCAACGACGGCGACGCGGCACCGCCGACCTGACCCGCATCTTCCCCTCGCACGCCCGAGGGGTCTATAATCGGGGCATCACCCAACGCTCGCGAGCATTCCCATGATCTTGCGAACGAGCGTCCCCATCTCGACTCCGTCTCTCCGTACCCTCGCCACCACCCGACTGAACGACGCCGGCCTCCGTGCGACTCCCGCCCGGATCGAAGTTCTCGTGGCTCTCGACGCCGCCGCCGCGCCGATCACGAGCCCCGATCTCTGCGACCGGGTGGAAGTTTTCGGACTCGAGTCCATCCACGTTCGGCGTTGCCTGACGGATTTGGTGAAAGCCGGACTCGTCACGACGTCACCCGACGGCCGCGCGTTCGGCGCGAGCCATCCGCTGCGCTGACCTCAGGGTGATTTGGGTGTCGACGGCGTCGCATTCGGCGCCGTACCCAACGTCTTGCGAAGGATCGCGACGTGCTCGGGGATGAAGAACCCGAGCTCGTGAGCAAGCCCCGCCCCTTCCTTGACGTTCATCAGGCTCGCAGGGTCCTTTTCGTCGTGGCCGAGACCCCCGCAGTGACCGATTTCATGCGCGGCGGTCAGGGCCATCGATCCGCCGAACCCGACGATGAGTTGTCGGATGACGTTGCGCCGTGTGCCCGCCACGTACTTGTCGCCCTTCGCGAGCGGGAGACAAAGATCGCGGAGATCGTCGAAACCGAGAAGGCCGTCGACGGCGCGTTCCTTGAAGATCGTGCGCCAGATGAACGTCGAATAGACGTAGCAATACGAACCGAACGCACGACCGCCCGCTTCGGGGTCGTCGCCCGTGACGTGGCACTTCCAAACCATCTTCGCCTTCACCTTCGGATCTTTGCGGTGAACGAGCGACACGTGCAGGGACTCTCCGGGTTTCGCCGTGCCGTCTTCGTTGCGAAGGAACTTCGTCGAAGCGACGGAGAGAATCTGTCCCATGATCTTCTCGCGAACGATGTGATCGACGACGGGCAGACGTCCGCGCGTCGAGAGACACAACTCCGCGAGCTCGTTGTCGATCGTGCGCTGCTTGCCGTCGGTCCAATCGAAGTCGACGACGACCGACCCGGGAACGGTCGGGAAAAGACGCGAGTTCCAATCGAGGAACGACGGCCATCCCGGCGGCGCGGGAAGCCGCGACGGACGCGGATCGACGAGTTTCGGGTCCACGGGAGGAAACGGTTTCGGACGATCGCCGTCCATGATCCAAGGCACGTAGCGAAGGCGACCGCCGAGGGCGCGCTCTTCCGCGCCGGCCTCCGCGAACGTGCCGCGCAGCCCCGGAGCCGTGCCGCTCGCGAGCGCTTTCTTCGCCTCCGCGGCTTGTCCGCCCGCGGCGGACAACGCCTTCGATGCGGCACGAGCCGCGTCGTAGGCTTCGAGTTCGAGCACGGATCCTTCGCGCTGCGCGAACAGCGCGGCCCGCTCGGGCAGCGCCTTGTGGTGTTCGAGATCGGGAACATCGCGCAGGACGACGACGGTGCCCTCCGGAAGCGGTTGCGACCCTCCGTCCTTCGCGTCGGCGCTTTCGAAGCCGAGCGCGTGCGACGTCGCGACGACGACGAGCGGCGGCGATTGGAGGCGGGCCGCCATCGCGACGGTACGGACTTCGGCGGGAGTCGCCGCGACGTAGACCGCCGTGGCACCCTGCGCCGCCACCTTCGCGAGGGCGGTCGCCGTCGCCTTGAAATCCGACGAAGGTGCGAGCGTCGCGACGACGCGTTTTTGAGGGTAGGTCCCCCACGCTTTTTCGAACGCCTTCGCGATCCCGGTGTACGGCTCGCGCGTCGACGCGATCACGGCGACGTCGTGGTGGACGAACGGACGCGCCATCCAGTAGGCGGCGCACGACGCTTCTTCGGCCGGGTCGCGGTACGCCGACAACGCCGGCGACTTGCCGAAAGGTCCGGTCCGCGCGAGATCGAAGGCGGCGATCCCGCGTTCCTCCGCCTGTTTCACGACGGCGGGAAACTCCGCCGCCGTCACGTAGAGCAATACCGCACCCGTATCGGGCGCGGCCTTCGTTTTCGCGTCGAGCCACTGCTTCGGCGTGAGCACGGACGCTTCGGTCGTCACCAAAGCGGCCTCGAGCCCGCGTTGCACCGCCTCCCGTGCCGCGGGATTGGCGGACTCCGACACGACCGCGGTCACCGTCCCCTGCGCCCAAAGGACGAACGCCGACATCCACATCATCCACATGCCGCGAATCATGGCGTGAGGTTACCCGGGCGGCCGCACGCGCGCAGCGTCGCCCCGCGACGTAGGATCCGCGTCCGCCCATGACGTCGTCCCGTCCTCGACACCCGCTGCCCGAACCCGGTTGGCCGACCCGCGCCGAAGCCGAGGCGAGTCGATTGTTCTCGCCCATCACGCTCGCGTCGGGGTGCACGGCGGAGAACCGCGGATGGATTCCCGCGATGGTCCCGTGGCGAGCCACGGAAGACGGGAGCGTGACGGACGCGGTGCTTCGCTGGTACCGCCGATTCGCGGAGGGCGGCCCCGGAGTGCTCGTCGTCGAAGCGACGGGAATCCGCGACGTGAAAAGCGGTCCTCTGCTGCGCATCGGACACGACCGCTTCATTCCGGGACTGCGCCGATTGGTGGACACGGTGCGGACCGCGAGCAGCGGCCGCACCCGCCTCCTCATTCAGATCCTCGATTTTCTGTCCATCCGTCGTCGCCCGGAACCCGAAGCCTACTTCCGACGCTTCCTCGCCGTCCACGACCGCCATCGAACGGCGCTGGCGGATCATTTCGCGGATGATGCTTGGCGCGCCGCCTCCGACGACGGCGTGCGCAACGCTTTGGCGTCCCTGCCCATCGAAACGGCGGCGACGCTTCTCTCCGAACGGGAACGGGACGACCTTCTGCGCGGCGCGCGCGAACGCGTCACCGACACGCATCTCCCCCACATCGCCGAACTCCCGAAGGTGCTTCCCGGACTCTTCGCCGATGCGGCCGCACGCGCGCGCGAGGCCGGATTCGACGGCGTCGAACTGCACTACGCCCACGCCTACACCATGGCCTCGTTCCTCTCCCCGATCAACACGCGGGACGACGGATTCGGGACGACGCCCGAAGGGCGACTACGTCTCCCGCTCGACGTCCTCGGCGCGGTGCGCGCACGCACGCCCGCGCCCTTCACCGTCGGCATCCGCTTTCTCGCGGACGAATGCATCCGCGGCGGCGGCGACATCGACGACGGCATCCGCCATGCGCTCGCTTTCGCGCGGGGCGGCGCCGACGTGTTGAGTCTTTCGGTCGGAGGAAAGTTCGACGATGCGGCGGCGCCGCGTATCGGCGAAGCGATTTACCCTTACACCGGAGCTTCGGGCGAAGCCTGCATGCCGACCGTGTTCGGCGACGTGCCGCCGTGGTCCCGTCACGTTCCGCTCGCCGCGCGCATCCGCGGCGCTCTTCGCGGAAACGGACTCCCCGTTCCGATCGTGACGGCGGGCGCCATCGGGACGTTCCGAGAAGCGGAAGCCGCGCTCGCGACGGGGTCCGCCGACTTCGTCGGCTCCGCACGCCAGTCGCTCGCCGATCCGGACTGGTGGACGAAGATGCGCACGGGGCGCGGCGCCGAAATCCGTCGCTGCATCTACACGAACTACTGCGAAGCCCTCGATCGACGCCACGTGGAAGTCACCTGCCAACTTTGGGATCGGGACACCACGGCTCCGGACGACGGCGGTCGGTGCGCCGACGGCCGACGCCGCGACATCGCACCACCGTTTTCGGTCTAGACCGCCGTCGACATCGTGTCGCGGAGCGCGGAACGCGCCGCGTCGAGCACGTGATCGAGCGCGGCGTCGTCGTGGGCCGTCGACAGAAACCAACACTCGAACGGCGACGGCGGCAGGAAGACGCCGCGTCGCAACATCCCGTGGAAGAACGCCGTGAATCGCGCGCGATCCGTCGCCATGACCTCGGCGAGCGTCGTGCAGGGCTTGTCGGAGAAATAAAGACAAAGCATCGAACCCTGTCGTGGAACCTGGCCGGGAATCCCCAAGGAATCGAGAATGTTCTCGAGTCCGGCCTGCAGATACGCGCCCGCGTCTTCGAGGGTCCGCCAAGCATTCGTCGCTTCGAGCGTCCGCAACATGGCGAGCCCGCCCGCCACCGCGAGCGGATTTCCCGACATGGTCCCCGCCTGATACACGTCGCCCACGGGCGCGACGCGCTGCATGAGATCGCGACGCCCCCCGTAGGCACCGACCGGCAGCCCACCGCCGATCACCTTGCCCATGCAGGTGAGGTCCGGCCTCACCTTCCAAAGTTCTTGGCATCCGCCGCGTGCCACGCGGAACCCCGTCATGACCTCGTCGAAGATGAGCAGCGATCCGTGCCGATCGCACAGCGTACGCAGACCTTCGAGGAATCCGGGGACGGGCAACACGCAACCGATGTTCCCCGCCAACGGTTCCACGATGACGGCGGCGACGTCCGATCCGCGCGTCGCCATCAGCGCTTCGACGGATGCGAGATCGTTGTAGGTCGCCACGAGCGTCAGCCCGGCGACCTCTTTCGGCACGCCCGGAGAATCGGGGGCCCCCTGCGTCAACGCCCCCGAACCCGCCTTCACGAGAAACGAATCGCCGTGTCCATGATAGTTCCCGTCGAACTTGAGGATGCACGGACGACCGGTCGCCGCCCGCGCGAGGCGAATGGCCGCCATCGTGGCTTCGGTACCGGAGTTCACGAGACGGACCTGTTCGACCGACGGTTTGAACCGTCGGATGGTCTCGGCCAACTCGATCTCGGCGGTCGTCGGCGCCCCGAAGGCGGATCCGCGTCCGAGAGCGTCCGACACGGCATCGCGGACGGCTTTCGGCGCATGGCCGAGAATCAGCGGTCCGTACGACAGGACGAGATCCGCGTAGCGGTTTCCGTCTTCGTCGAAGATCCAAGGACCTTCTCCGCGCACCATGAACGGCGGCGTGCCACCCACGCTGCGAAACGCCCGCACGGGACTGTTCACGCCGCCCGGAATCACGTCCTTGGCGCGCGCGAGAAGCGCTTCACTGCGCGACAAATCGAAAAGCGGATCGATGTCCACGGTTCACCCCCCGAGCCGGCGCGCCATCGCGCGGGCGAAATAGGTCAGGATCATGTCGGCGCCCGCGCGCTTGATACCGACGAGACTCTCTTCCATGACGCGATCGAGATCGAGCCACCCGTTGCGGGCGGCGGCATGCATCATCGCGTACTCCCCGGACACTTGGTACGCGGCCGTCGGCAGCCCGAAGGTGTCCTTCACGCGGCGAACGATGTCGAGATTCGGCATCGCGGGCTTCACCATCACCATGTCCGCGCCCTGCTCGATATCGAGCGCCACTTCGCGAATCGCTTCGTCGGAGTTCGCGGGGTCTTGTTGGTATCCCTTGCGGTCGCCCGTCTGCGGCGCGGAATCCGCCGCGTCGCGGAAGGGGCCATAGAACGCCGACGCGTACTTCGCCGCGTACGAGAGGATGGGCGTCGACGTATGGCCGTTGGCATCCAATCCGCGCCGAATCGCCGCCACCATTCCGTCGAGCATTCCCGAAGGCGCGATCACGTCGGCGCCCGCATCCGCGAGCGAGACCGCCTGTCGCGCGAGGTTGGGCAACGTCGCGTCGTTGTCGAGAGTGCCGTCGGCGCGCAGCACGCCGCAATGCCCGTGCGACGTGTACTCGCAGAAGCAGAGATCCACGATGTAGAGCATGTCCGGCACGGCTTTCTTCGCGACGTCGAGGGTCCGCTGGACGATGCCGTCCGCCCGCCACGAAGAGGCGCCGATCGGATCCTTGCTTTCCGGCAACCCGAACAGAATCACCGCCGGAATGCCGAGATCGCGGGCTTCCCGGCAGGTGTCGGCGATCCGATCGGGAGACTCGCGAAAAACACCCGGCATCGACGCCACTTCGGTCCGCACTCCGGCCCCCGGACAGGCGAAGAGCGGAAGAATCAGATCGTCCCGCGTGAGCGTCGTTTCACGAACGAGCCGACGCAGCGCGGGATGCCCACGCAAGCGGCGCGGTCGCTTCACGAGGACGTCGTCGGGTACGGGAAACGTGGTCATAAGGAATTCTCCCGGGAAAACGCTAACGCAAGACACCGGGCGGACGCTTCGGCCGACGGCGATTCGACGACGAGCACCCGCGGATACCCCAACACGCGGCAACGCGCGGCCGTCGTCGGACCGAGAGCCACGACGATCGGAAGAAGGGTCGACGACATCCCGTCGTCGGTCAACGCCTGTAGGAGAGCCTCCGCCCCGCGCGGACTGGTGACGACGACCGCATCGGCGCCCGTGATCGTTCGACGGACCACGTCTCGTGGAAACGTGCACTTGACGGACCGATAGACCACCGGGGCGTCCACACGACACCCGACGGCTTCGAAACGATCGCGCACGAACGGAAGCGCGTCGGCCCCGCGAGGCCACAGAACCGCACGCGGCCGG
>CAIWVZ010000386.1 GCA_903916245.1 uncultured Planctomycetota bacterium
GAGGCCTTCCCTTCCCGACGCGATCCCGTCGCGATCCTCCGCCTCGGCCTTGCGGCGCGCCTCCTTCACGATGGCGACGACCTCTTCCGCGGAGTCGGCGATCTTCCAAAGGAACATGTCTTTGTCGGAGATCGTCTTTCGGGCGAGCATCGTTTCGCGGATCCAGTCGATGAGTCCCTTCCAGAACGTCGAATCGACGAGGACCACGGGGAAGTTGCGGATCTTCGCGGTCTGAATCAGCGTGAGCGCTTCGAACAGTTCGTCGAGCGTCCCGAAGCCTCCCGGGAGGACGACGTACGCCTGCGCATAGCGCATGAACATCACCTTGCGGGCGAAGAAGTAGTCGAAGTCGACTTCGATGTTGACGAAAGGGTTCGCCTGCGTTTCCCACGGGAGTTCGATCAACAGTCCGACCGACGGAGCCCCCGCCATCGCGGCGCCGCGGTTCGCCGCTTCCATGATGCCGGGGCCGCCGCCCGTGATGACCGCCCAACCTTCACGCGCGAGCGCTTCGGCGACTTCAAGCCCGAGGCGATATTCACGGCTGTCTTCGGGGAAACGGGCGCCGCCGAAGATCGACACCGCGGGCCCGAGCTTGCGGAGCGTTTCGAATCCGTCGACGAACTCGCCGAGGATTTTGAACACCATCCACGTGTCTTCGGTTTTGAAGTCCTTCATGCGCCCCTCCCGGGCAATTCCATTTTCAAGCAGAACACCGAACCACCCGATTTGCGGAACTCCGACATCGCGAGCGGAATCGGATCGAATCCTCGTGATCGAAGGAGTTCCGCCGTTCGCGGCGCCGCGGCGTCGATCAACGCGCGACCACGAACGACGTGCAGGTTGCACGCGAAGCCGATCGCGCCCTCGTCGCCCGGAGGCTCGAGCAGGTCGTCGAACAGGTCTTCGATCGCCGCCCGTGCATCCGCGTCGAAGGCGTCCGGGCACCACAGCGCCGAGGATGGGTCGAGCGGCGCCAAGCACGTATCGAGGTGGTACCACCTCGGGTCCACGAGTCGCAGCGGCACCACGGGACGCTCCACCATCGCCGCGACTTCCGCGAGTGCGGCCTCCGACGTCCGGAATCCCCATCCGCCGAGAATCGCCCGCCTTCCGGGGTGTGGCAAAAGGTCACCCATCCCCTCGAGAACGCCCGCCGATTCCGGCAATCGGTGGATTTCGTAGCCACCCGCCCGGTACCACCGTTCGAAATGCGCGACTTCCGGACGACGCTCGGCGCTGGCCATGGAAGACAACAACACGCGCAAACGCCCCGAATCGTCCCGCCACGGGAACGACTGATTCGCGCAGAACACCATGTCCGGTAGGTCGGGGTCCGGATCGAGTACGTGGGTCGCCACCCCGAGCCCGGTGTAGGCGTCCCTTAGAGCCTTCCATTGCTCGCGCGCGATGCTCGGGTCGACGACGTTGATTCCCCCATCCGCCGCCCGCATGTGGGGGTTGATCGCATAGGCCACGCGGAAATGGTCGGGCGCGCAGAGGAGGACGCCCTCGTCCGGAGTCATGGTCGTCATCTCGGCTCCAAGCATAGCGCGAGGCCCACGGACCTCCCGATGGGAGTTCATTCGGGAGTCAATCCGAAATGCGTGACCAAAGCCGATCGAATGTCGGCGGGACTGAAAATCTGTCCGCCGAACGTCGATCCCAGTGCGGCGAGGATGGCGGACCAATCCGAATGATCCTCGCGGAACCGGGCAAGAAAACGCCGGAGATCGTCCCCGACTCGCGGCGGCACCGCCACAGAATCGGAGGGGACGATCGCAGCCAACCGAAACACGTCGTTCCGGTGCTTGTCGACGTCTCGTTGATCCACGGTCTCTCCGCGCGATTGGCGTTCGGACAGATCCAACCAGGCTCGCGCTTTCATCGCGAGCAGCGCCGTCGGCGTTGCAACAGGCAATCCGTCGATCACCTCGACGCAGTCACACAGCATTCGATAGTAATCTTCGTCGAGAAGAATCGCCGAAAGTCCCGTCCTCGCGGCGGGTCCACCAAGCGGGACGACGGTTTGCCCGAAACGCAGCAGCAGCCCATCCGGTTTCCTACTGAAGAGTTCGAGAACCGCCGGGACGTCTCCTCGTATGGGCGATGAGAATCGATGCAACTCGGGCGTTCCGTCGAACCGTTCCCGATTTCGGTATCCGCCGTCACGTACGAACACTCGGATCGCTTCGACGAAGTCCGCATCCATGGACTCGGCGATGATGACGACGTCAAGATCCTTCGTGGACCGGAACGTCAGCGCCTGCCGAGCAAACCACTCGTGACAGGCTCCCCCACCGATCACGATGAATCCATCCCGGTGCTCGCCGAAATGTCGGCGAAACAGTTCCAAGCCTTTCACCATCGTACGGTCTTCAGAACATCGTCCAGTGCTTTCCGAAGGCGCTCGTCCGCAGTTCCATGCAGCGACAGGTAGAGAGACAAAGGGTCGGCACATCCTCCGCGACCGAGGAGGTCGGGTGAATGACGCCACACCTCGACCCGGGCGTCGGCGTCGTCCTCGAATTCGACTGAGACGAAACTGCGACTCTTCGACGCAAAAACCGTCTTGCTCGCGGCGAACGTCGGAACCCTTCCTTCCGCAAGTTCCGTCAGATCGCCGACGGCGGTCAGACCCGCCCGCACGAAGCCGACGGGCGGGTCCGACGCACGCACCTTCGAGACGAACTTCACAAAGTGCGTGCGTATCACCGGCGAAGAGAGCACGGGGAACGCCTTGTTCCAAAGTTCCCGTCCGTCGACGTCGAATACGAGACGCAGCGTTCTTCCCTCGTACCGAGCGCGGCAAAGTCCTGCGGCGACGAGTTCATCCTTCGCCTTCGTCAACATCATGGGCGAATACCCCAGCCGATTCGCGGCTTGGGCAAGCGACCTCTGGTCCATTTTCTCACCCTGAAGGTGCGCGAGAACAACGAGCTGTGCCACGTTCCCGAGAGTTTCCGTGCGTCTCGGCGCCGGACGGGTCATCCTCTCGCGCAAGTCGACGAACAACGTCGGCAGGAAGAGCTGACTGCCCGGCACGATGAACGGGACCCGACCCGCAACAAGGCGTGCCCGCGTCGTCGAGTTCACGCCGGTCAGCACGAGCACGACGGGGGCTTGGACGGTCGTCGCGATCGTCGCGAGATGGGCGGCATAGGCCGCAGGGGTCGCCACCTCGAGGCCCGCGGATTCAACGGCCAGCACCAAGTCGACGTCGAGCAATCGTGTCGATTCGAGTCGGTACCTCCCGCGGATCGCGAGGGGCAACCGTTTCTCGGCATGCATCAATCGCTTCGGTGCCGAGAACGAGGTTCCGAGAGTGGATAGGAGATATCCCCGGACGTCGGGGGTGGTTCGTGCCATGACCATATAGTATTGGATGAACGATTTGATGTTATGTTTTAT
Source organism: uncultured Planctomycetota bacterium (assembly GCA_903916245.1). Lineage (GTDB taxonomy): Bacteria > Planctomycetota > CAIWVZ01 > CAIWVZ01. Next base: position 3,412 of record CAIWVZ010000386.1, read on the forward strand.
CGTCCGAATCTTGTTTATACGTTTTGGATCGCCTTTGAAAATCCGAGGCGGCCCCGGGGCGACGGACGCGCCAAGGCGATGTGCCCCGCGTCCTGTCGCGGTCGTGAGTCGCCATCGATCGAGAGCCCCTCGCATCGTGATCCATCCCCTCCGTTCCGGTCGCAGTATCGATCCGTCGGCCGCGCCTGCAATGGCGCGCCGGGTCTCGACGCGAGAAACTTGGAGAACGCCCGCGCCCACCGATCGTCCGCGCGAATGAAGGCACACCGAGATCCCGCACTAGGCGCGACGCCTTGAGCGAGAGCCCCCTCTTCAATCCCGCGTCGACAGCGCCCTGCCCGACTCGATTCAAGCGGTTTTCCTACTCGACCATCGGAAGTCAGAGATCCTCTGCGGGCACGATCTTGGTCCTCATCCGGCTTTCCCATGCCCGGGGCACGGACATCCACGAGGGGCCTTCGATCGACGGTTCGGCGGCGATTCCACGACCTCGAGAGGGAGGCCCGTCCCGAAGACCGCCGCATCCTTTCGGCGTCACGGAGGGCCCGTAGCATAGGCCCCCCGGGTGAAACGGGGCATCCACCATGAGCGACCTCCTCTCGACCGTTGCCGATCTCGTCCGCCAAGCCGTCACGACGACCTTCGGGACCGACCCCGGCCCCGTCGCCGTGGACGTCTCCGACAACCCCGCGCACGGCGACATGTGCGTCAGCATGTTCGGGCTGGCCAAAGCGCTCCGAAAGGCGCCGCCCGCCCTCGCGGCGCAGCTCGCCCCGGTACTCGCGGGGCGCGGCCCCATCGCGAAGGCGGAGGCCGTCGCCGCCTTCGTCAACATGACGATCGATCGCGCCGCCCTCTTCGACGCGGCCGTACGGCCTCTCGTCACGGACGCCGCCGCTGCCGGTCGCGGATCCGCCCTCGCGGGTCGCCGTCTGCTCGTCGAGTTCTCGGCTCCGAACACGAACAAGCCCCAACACTTGGGCCACCTCCGCAACAACTTCCTCGGCGATTCCGTCGCGCGCATCCTCGCGAATGCGGGCGCCGACGTCACCCGCGTCAACCTCATCAACGACCGCGGCATCCACATCTGCAAGTCCATGCTCGCGTGGAAGCACTGGGCGAACGGCCTGACGCCCGAAGCGGCGGGACAGAAGGGCGATCACTTCGTCGGATCCTGGTACGTCCGCTTCGAAAAGGAATTCCAAGCCGAAGTCGACGCCTACGTCGCCGCGAACGAACACGAGTTCCGCGCGTACTTCGAAGCCCACGGCAAAGACCGCAAGGGCAATGCCCGCACCGAAGACGACGTCCGCAAAGAATGGCGCGCCACCTTCAAGGAGGCGAATTTCGGCAAGATCCCGCTCGGCGCCGCCGCGCAGGAAATGCTGCGTCTTTGGGAAGCGGGCGACACGGCCACGGTCGACCTATGGAAGATGATGAACGCGTGGGTGTTCGCGGGGTTCGACGCGACCTACGGCCGCCTCGGGATCACCTTCGACAAGGTCTACCTCGAAAGCGAGACCTACCTTCTCGGCCGCGACCTCATTCTCTCCGCCCTCGAACGCGGCGTCTTCTCACGCCGTGCCGACGGCGCCGTCGAAATCGACCTCTCCGACCGCGGTCTCGGCAAGAAGGTCGTGCTGCGTTCCGACGGCACCTCCGTCTACATCACCCAAGACATCGGCACCACCGTCCGCAAGGCGGAGGAGTGGAAGGTCGACGGCCAAATTTGGGTGGTCGCCGACGAGCAGCGTCACCACTTCGCCAACCTCTTCGCCATCCTCGAGCGCATGGGCTACGCGTGGGCGAAAGACTGCCACCACTTGGCTTACGGTTTGGTGAATCTCCCCGAAGGCCGCATGAAGTCGCGCGAAGGCACCGTCGTCGATGCCGACGACCTGCTCGACGAAATGGAGTCAACGGCCCGAGCTCTGAGCGAAGAGCTCGGCAAGACCGAGGGACTTGGCGAGGCCGAAAAGGCTCAGCTCTAC
>CAIWVZ010000387.1 GCA_903916245.1 uncultured Planctomycetota bacterium
GCCAACGGAGAAACCGGCCGAATCATCGGCGTGATCGACGCGACGGGCGAAGTGACGGGTCAGTTCGGCACCGGCGTTCACCGCTTCAAACCGAACGAGTGGGACGACCTCCAACTCTCCTACACCCTGACGGTGCACAAATCCCAAGGCAGCGAGTATCCGGCCGTCGTCCTACCACTCTTCAACGAACATTGGCCGATGCTGCGACGCGCCGTGCTCTACACCGCGATGACGCGCGCCCGCAAACTTCTCGTGGTGGTCGGACAACGGTCCGCTCTCGCGCGCGCCGTCGACGACGCGCGCAAGGCCGAACGGTTCAGCCTGTTGTCCGAGCGGCTTTCGGGCATTTCCCGGAGCGAAGGGTCGTGAAGATCGCCTCCGTCTCGGATCTCCACGTCGAATCGTCCGTGAATCGCCGCGCGGTGGCCGCCATGTCGAGCCACCTCGAAGCGCTCGCACCCGACGTTCTCCTCGTCCTCGGTGATCTGTGCAACGGAATCCACGACGTCGGAAACGTCCTCGCGGGATTCGACAAGATCGGAAAGCGTCGCATCTACGTTCCCGGAAACCACGAACTCTGGTCCGGGGACGGCGACGCGCGTGCGACCTACTACCGCACACTTCCCGAAATCGCCGCGCAGGCCGGTTTCGAGATGCCGATCGACGCTCCCGTCGTCGTCGACCATGTCGCATGCGTCGGGACCATGGGTTGGTACGACGGCACCTTCGCGGATCCTTCCGTCGACGCCGCGAGGCTCGCCGAGAAGGAATTCGAAGGGCGATCCCTTCTCGATCGACACCGCGTACGTTGGCGATCCGGTTCCGGATCGACCCTCGGTGACTGCGAGATCGCCGACATGCTTCTCGCGGATCTCCGCGACCAACTCGCCGCGGTGCCGGAAGCCTGCGGCACCATCATCGGGGCGGTGCATGTCGTCCCGCACCCCACGCTCCTCGGACCGCGTTGGGAACGGGATGCGGCGATGCGGTATTTCCGAGCGTTTCAGGGGTCTTCGAGACTCGGCGACGCACTCGCCTCCGATCCCAGGGTCCGCCACGTGTTCGCGGGTCACAACCACGAGCGGATCGACGCGTATGCCGGAGGCATTTCGTGGCATCTCGCGCCCCTCGGCAATCTGAAACCCGGCGACGCGTTCGATCCCTCGCGCCACGTCGCGGTCGTCGACGTCGACTAGACCAAGTCGCGTCGCGACATCTGCATCGCGAACATACCGAGGAAGAGCATTCCGAGGACGGGCACGACGAAACGAGCTTCCCCGGGCGTGATGGCGACGAAAACGTCCGCCGCTTCCGTCGCCGCGTTGCGGGTGGTGAACGCCGGATCGAGCAAGGCCTCGAGGTAGGCGGACGGGGCGGTACGACGCACGATTCCCGGGAGGGTGGCGAGGAGGAGATCGACCACGCCGTACACGACGATTCCGATTACGGTCGGAAACTTGAAAAGCGATCCGAGCAACGCGTGAAACGGAACGTAGACGACGAGACCGAAGATCGATACGCCCGCAAGGTTCGTCATGAGCGCCGCATCGTCGCTGCCGCCGCGGGCGATGCCCGCGCGCCAACCGATCCACGCCGAAGCGGCGGCGACGAGCAACGTGAACGCGGAGACGACGAAAGCGCCGAACGCGCAGCCGATCGCGTACGGTTTGCGCCCGACCGGCGTCGAAAGCGGGTAGACGATGGTGCGATCGTCGATACCGTCGCGCACGACGTTGCCGGATGTCAACAGCGACACGATCGGAACGAGGAACGCCACGAACAACTCGGGAAGGACGTTGACGAAACCGTTCGAAGCGGAGGGACGCGCGAACGAGCGCGCGAGAATGCCGAAAAACCCGGGGATCATCGCCAGCGCGAGCAACATGATGATGCGGCGACGCCAAAGGAGCTGCCGAATCGTGAAGGCCGCGACGAGCAGCGTGTTTCGGAACGGCGTCATTTCACGAGCCTCTTGAACAACGCTTCGAGATTGTCGTCCGGCGCCGTTATCGAGTCGACGGCGAAGCCGCCTCGGGTCGCGGCGTCGACGACGTCGAGCATCAGGTCGGACGCACGATCGGTCGCGACGCGGAGTTTCCCTCCGTCGACGATTTCGACGTGACGAACATGCGGGCGTCCGAGGAGCGACGCGCCGAATTCCCGAACTCGGTCCACGGCGATTTCGAGGAGGAACGCGGCATCGGAAACGCACGAACGCAAATGCCCCACGGAGCCTTCCGCGAGAATCATCCCCTTGTGGATCATCACCACGTGCCCCGAGGCCGCCTCGACCTCGTGGAGGATGTGACTCGAGAACAGCACCGATCGACCGGCGGACGCCCATTGCTGCATCAAATCGAGCACCGCGCGTCGGGCGACGGGGTCGAGGCCCGTCATGGGCTCGTCCAATACGAGCAGTCGCGGTTCGTGCACGAGCGCCGCCGCGAGACGCGTCCGTTGACGCTGTCCTTTGGAAAGTCCCTCGCAGGAGCGATCGGCGTACGCGTCGACGCCGGCGGTCGCGATCGCACGCTCCGTACGCTCGGTGGCTTCCCGACCCGAAAACCCGTGGAAACGCGCCACGAAACGGATCGTCTCCCGCGGCGTGAGGTCGACGAACAAGGCGTCGTCCTCCGAACAATAGCCGACATCTCGGAAGACCGAGGGATCGGCGACGGGATCCTTGCCGAACACGGAGACACGCCCCGAAGACGGAACGAGTTGCCCCGTGAGAAGCCTGAGAAACGTACTCTTGCCCGCGCCGTTCGGACCGAGGAGTCCGGTGACGCCGTCGGGAACGACGATCGAGACGTTGGCGAGGCCCAAGACGGACCCGTACCAACGCGACACCCCTTGGAAGGCGACGACGGGGTTCATGCGAGGATCCCTCGACGCAGCCGCCGCACGAGGGCCCATACGGAAACGCCGAGATAGACGGCGAGCGCGAGCAACGCGAGACGCGGATCTTCCGCACCGTCGGTTTCCGCGTTCGGCAACCCCATGATCCATGCGGCGACCGTTTCGACGTTGTGACGGAAACTCACGTAGGCAAATTCCGCCGTATCGGTCGCCGCCGACAAGATCGTGCCCGCGAGCGTGGTGAAGAACGACAGGATGAACCACGCGACGACGGCGAAGCGGGGACTGCGCGACATCGCGGACACACCCACGGCGAGAATCGAATACGCGGCGGCGACGACGACACCCGAAACGATCATGAGGAGATTGAGCGGCCACGCCTGCGCGAGGAAGTTCGGAAGAAAAGCGCACGCCGTCACGGAAACGAGGAGCAGCGGGAGCACTTGAACGAGGACGAGACCTCGGAAGACCGTCAACCACTTGCCGAATCCGTAGGCGAACCACGAAAGCGGACGCGAGAAGTAGAGATCGAGCGCGTGGCGCGAGACGTCCTCGGAGATGAGCGGAGCACCTTTGAATGCGGCGAGGAACGTCACGAACCACGCCTGCAGCCCGAAGAGAAAGCGCACCGCGGGCGCGACCGCGGTGGTCCACCCCTCGTTGTCGGTCGCTTTGATCGCGGTCAGCGTGCGGGCCAAATCCTGTCCCATCCCTCCCCCCGCCTCCTGCGACAGATAGAGGATGAAGGAAAAGAGGACCGCCGGAATGAAGGCGACGATGGTGATGAACCACGCCATTTTCGAGCGATAGGCAAGCCGGAAGCCGTAGGACGACATCGCCCACGACTGGTGGCGCGGCTTCCCGGTCGGACGTTCCGCCATGCGCTTGTAGACCAGCTCATGAACCGGCATGGGGACCTCCGGACGCGGGCAGGCCGACGGCTTCGAGGAAGACCTCCTCGAGCGAACGATCGGCTCTCGATAGACGACGAATTCCCGTGCGGGACTCGGAAGCGGCGGCGAGAATCAACGCGTTGTCGGCACCCTGCGGCAAGCCGACGAGCAGAAATCCGGCCAACGCGTCGACGCTCAACGTCGCGCCGCGCGCCTTGAGCGCGGCGACGAAGCCGCCGTAGTCTCCGTCGACCTCGACGCGCCGCATCGCATCGGATCCGCGCTTCAAATCGGCGACCGTTCCGTGTCGCAACGCACGCCCCCGACCCACCACGATGGCGTCCGAGCACGTCGCCTCGACGTCCGGCAGAAGATGGGTCGACAAGAGCACCGATACGCCTTCGCGGGCGACGCGGCGCACGAGTTCGAGGAACTCTTCCCGTCCCGCCGGATCGAGACCGTTCGTCGGCTCGTCGAGGACGAGAAGGTCGGGGTCGTGGACGAGCGCCGCGGCGAGCTTCACGCGCTGCCGCAGGCCCGTCGAGAAGCCGTCCACGGGGCGGTAGCGCACCTCGCCGAGGGCGACGTACGTCAACGTCTCGTGGGCACGTCGAAACGCGAGCGCGGTGTCGAGCCCGGCGAGTTCGCCGCATAGGGCGACGGTTTCGAGCGCCGACAATCCGGGAATGTGACAGTCGCGCTCGGGCATGAATCCCACGCGCTTGCGGACGACGGGACCGGAGCGCGAGTCGACGCCGAGCGTGACGACGGAACCGGCGTTCGGCGCGACGAGACCGAGCAGCACCTTGAGGAAGGTCGACTTTCCCGCGCCGTTCGGACCGAGCACGCCCGTCGTTCCACGTTTGAGCGCGCACGAGAATCCGTCCAACGCGCGCGTCGGACCGAACTGCACGACGACGTCCGTCGCCTCGACCACCACATCCGTCATGGGAACACTTTAGCAACGCGGTCCCGAATCGACGCGCCTTGCGCCCCTCTTACCCGACCACCACCATGACCGCGTGCCGCCCCCGACCCTGGGATTCGTCCTTCCCTGCCTCGACGAGGCACCCTCGCTCTCCGCGCTTCTCACCGCCCTGTCGGCGAAGTGGCCCGGCTCCACGATCGTGGTCGTCGACGACGGATCGACCGACGGTTCCCCCGAGATCGCTCGATCCGCCGGGGCCGTCCTCGTCGAACGCGGGCGCCGGCGGGGCTTGGCCTCGGCCATCCACGACGGAATCGCCGCGTGTCCCGCCGACCGCATCGTCGTGATGGACGCCGACGGATCCCACCGCCCCGAGGACGCGGGTGCCTTGATCACGGCGCTCGACCACGTCGACCTCGCCGTCGGCTCCCGATGGGTCCGCGGGGGGGCGGCTCCCGGCCTCGACGTCAAACGCACGGCGTGGTCGCGAACGTCGAACGCCTTGGTGCGGACCGTTCTCGACGGATCGATCGCGGACTGGACGTCCGGTTTTTGGGCGATCCGCGGAACCGCCGCTCGACGCCTCACGAAACGGCCGCCCGTTGCGACCGGTTGGCTCGGTTCCCTCGAAATCAAATGGCGTGCGCGACGTGCGGGACTGTCGATCGTCGAACTGCCCGTCGTCTTCGACGCGCGCTTGCACGGCGCGTCCAAACTCCGGCTGCGCGATGCGGCCGCCGCGGCCTGCGATCTCGTCCGCGTCAGGTTCGCGGCGGATCTTTGAGACGCCGACGTCGGCGCATGAGAGCCGGGAGCATCGCGAGACGCACTCCGGACGCCCAGAGTAGGAGCACGAGGACTCCCACCGGAAAGAAAATGAAGAGTTTCCCGACGTCGCCCCCGAAAAACGAACCGTCGTGAAGCGATTCGATCCAGTCCGATCGACGCGGCGCCACCTGAAGAAGCACGGCGTCCTTGATCGCGACTTGCGCCTCGCGCTCTCCGGACAACGTGAACTTCGCGACCCCCTTCGACGGCCGGACGTCGAATCGAACGACGTCTCCCCAACCCTTCACGTTCAAGGACGGATCCCGCCGAAGGGCGTCGAGGAGAGCCTCCGCGTCGATGCGTTCCGCGAACGACGCGCGCATCTCCGTCGGCTGCACCCACGTCAGTTGCTTCTTCAATTGAAGAAGCAATCCCGTCACAATGACGAGAAGAAACGGCAGCGCGACGACGACCGCGATCGTTCCGTGCCACTTGCGGTTGCGCACGTCGAAGTTCACGCCACCGTCCCTTCCTTCGGCTTTCGCCAAACGACTTGAAGATGATGCGCGCGCCCGAGGCCCCAAGCCGACGCCCCCCATTTCGCTTCGACTTCGAGCAACTTGCGACGACGCTCCCGATCGACCAACCACGGATGGTTGTCCCGCAAGTGGAAGCAGGTCTTTCCGATCACGTCGAGTGTTTCGAGTCCCGCGGCGTCTCCGAGCTTTTTGAGTTCGTCGGGCGTGAACGCGTGCGTCGGGAAGCGCTCTTCCTTGCGATCCGCCAGCCATTCCGCGTCGCCCGTCCTGAGAAAAGCCTCGAGCCCGTCGAGGTCGTCACGCGTGAAGAACGGCTCAACGCCTCCGAAACGGCTGTCGACGGAACACACGGCGACACCGCCGGGAAGGAGAACCCGGGAGATCGACTTGAGTGCACGACGGGGATCGGAGACGAACGAGAGGGGATCCCCCTGCGCCGTCAAAAATCCGTACGTCGCGGACGGATGTCCCTCGAGCGATTCGAGATCGGATTTCACGAACGCATGCGGACGACCGGGAAACGCCGCTTCGGCGTTCCGCGCGGCCCGCTCGAGCATGCCCGCCGACAGGTCGCTGAAGACGACGCGGTAACCGGACTCGACGAGCCGAAGACCGTAGAGCCCCGTACCGCAGCCCGCATCGAGAGCGGGTTTACCGAGGTCCGTCGGCAGAAAACGGCGGAGGTGTCGCCAACCGACGTCGAAGTAGTACGACCAGTAGGCGTCCTTCGCGTAAATGTCGTCGTAGCGCGGCGCGACGCGGTCGTGATAGCGCTCGTTGGGCCCCTTCATGGGTCCCGAATCTACCCGAGAGGAACGGCGGAGGTCAGCGCCCCTTCACCGGGGCGAACGAACGCGCGAGATCCTCGAGGTGGCGTTCACACGCGACGCGGAGGGATTCGGGCGCCGAGTAGCCGATTCCGACGGCGCGACCGTCGGGCAAAAGATCGAACGCGACGGCGATCGTTCCCGTCCCTTTCGGAGTCGTCGTCTCGACGCGGCGCAAGGGGACCTCACGTCCGCGCCACGGGAGTCTTCCCGACGCGATGCCGCGCGTCGGGCACTCCGACGCCGTCAATCGACGGGCAAACACCCCTTCGAGACGCTCCGCAACGGCCGCGATCCCCTCCGCGGGAATGGCGGACTTTTCTTGGATGAAGACGAAGAGCACGGGATCGACGCCCACGCGGGCGTCGGCGGCCGATGTCGGAGCGATGCGGTACGCGTACGCGCCCTCCCCCACGGGGATATCGACGCCACGCCATCCCTTCGGAACGAGCAGGACGTCGTTGCGAGGCGTCTTCCACGTTTCGGAACGCTCGGCGAGCGCCTTCAGCGTCTTGAGCGGATCTTCGGCGACGGGGAAGCGCTCGAGGAGGGCTGGGGACGCACCGGCCGTCGCGAGGAGATCGAGTTCGTCGAGCGTCGCGGCGGCGAACCCGCCGAGGCGGACGCCCACGGTCGCGATCTCCGACTCGGTGATGCCGACCGCGAGCAGCGTCCGGGCTTCCGACGACGTCAGCGCGCCTTCTTGAGCGAAAGCGATGGTTGCGAACACCACGAAGACGAGGCTGCGGAGCATGCGACGGATTCCCCTCGCGATCATTCTCGGACGTCGAGGCCGTCGCTTTAGCCGCGCCGCGGGATGCCTTTTCGCGCCCGCCGAACGCGGATACCGTGACCGCATGCACCGACTCGACCGACCGCTTCCGATCATCGGGATGATTCATCTGTTGCCGCTGCCCGGAGCGCCCGCCGGAGGCCGCGATTTCAGGTCGGTCCTCGCCCGCGCCCGTCACGAGGCCGTGATCTATCGCCGAACGGGTGTCGATGCGTTGATGATCGAGAACCACGGCGACATCCCTTTCGCGAAGGACGACGTCGCCCCCCACGTTCCGGCGATCATGGGGACGATCGCATGGGCCCTCGCCGAGGAATTCCATTGCCCCGTCGGCGTCAACGTTCTCCGCAACGACGCCATGGCCGCCCTCGGCGCCGCCGTTCCCTCGGGAGCGGCCTTCGTCCGCGTGAACGTCCTCTCCGGCGTCACCGCCACCGATCAGGGTCTCATCGAAGGAAAGGGTGCCGACGTGGTCGCCTACCGGCGCTCGCTCGGGTTGGCGACGGAGATTTGGGCCGACGCCTACGTGAAGTATGGAACCCCGCTCTACGCCCCCGGCCTCGCGACGTGTGTCGAGTCGCTCGCGCACCGCGGAGGGGCGGACCGCATCCTGATCACGGGAACCACCACCGGTCGTGCCCCCGACGTCGACGCGCTCGTCACCGCGAAGAAGGCGGCCGGATCGGTTCCCGTTCTCATCGCGAGCGGACTGTCGCTCGAAACGTTGGAAACGCTGTTCCCGCACTGCGACGGCGCGATCGTGGGATCCGCGTTCCGCCACGAGGGCAAGGTCGAGAACGACATCGAACCCGCGCTCGTGACCGACTTCATGCACGCCGTTCGTGCGATGCGCAAGGCCCGCGGCGTCGCGGTCTGAAGACGCGCGCTGACCGAACGCGTACACTCGCGCGATGACCGCTTCGCCGGATGACACCCCGTACGATTTGTCGCGTTACGTGCGCGACGTCGGCACTCTGTTCGATCGGGGGCTCGATCTCGAAGAACGCGTGCGTCTGATCGCGCAGTGCAAGCGTCGCCTCGTCAACGGCGGACAAGCGTTGCCGGCGCGCCTCGGCGTTCCCGACCCGTCGGCCCCCTACACGCGGAATCTCGCCCACGTGGACCCGCAGGGACGTTTCGTCGTGATCGTGCTCGTGTGGGGCGCCTATCAGGAAACGACGATCCACGACCATTCGAACTGGTGCGTCGTCGGCGTCCACGCCGGAACCGCACACGTGACCGACTACGATCGTCTCGACGACGAATCGAATCCCGACGCCGCGGAACTCATCGTTCGCGGATCGTCGATGGCCTTCACCGGCGCGGTGCTGGCGCTCCTTCCTCCGTCGCGCTCGAACATCCACAAGATGGCCAACGCGTCACGGGCTCCGATGCTGTCGATCCACACCTACGGCGATCCGGGGACCCGCGCCAACGTTTTCCATCTGAAGACGGGAACTCGCGAAGTCATGGAACTCAAGTTCCACAACATCCCCGAAGGCGTCGCACCGGAATCCGTGCGACTCGTGTGACCGCGGACTAATTCGCGTCTTCGTACTCTTCGAGCCAAGCCATCTGAATGGCTTCGAGGATGCCTTCGTTCGATCCTTTCGGATCGTCGGCGAATCCCGGCAATTCGACGACCCAACGATGGAGGTCGGTGAACCTCACGCCGAGCGGGTTCACGCCCGCATGGGATTCCGCGAGAAGAATCGCGATGTCTTCGGTACTGCGCCAGGTGAGCGGTCTCGGCATGATGGTCTCTAAACGGCGTCGACGTCGCGCCCCGTCAGGTACGAGGCGATGTTTCTGTCCATGAGCCGTTGCGCCACGGGCACCGTGACGTGATCGGCGGTTTCCATCGCCCGACGAATCGCCCGATGATCGTCGCCCGCGATGACGGCCTCGAGGGCTTTGAGGACGGCCGCGACCTGCGCCGATTCCTCGGGCGTCACGAGGGTCGGGTCGGCCTGCACGACCTTTCTCGACTGTCTCAGCAGCTTCTCGGCATCGACGCGCGCCTCGGCGACGAGGCGGGCCTCGAGATCCGCGTTGCCCGACGTCATGCCCTCGACGAGCATTCGTTCGACCATCTCGTCGGTGAGCCCGGACGTCGGTCGGACGTCGACGTCCTGAGCTTGGCCCGTCTTCTTGTCGCGGGCCATGACGTTGAGAATGCCGTTCGCGTCGAGCGTGAAAATGACCTCGACGCGCGGAATGCCCGCCGCGGCGGGTTCGATGCCGCGCAGCACGAATCGTGCGAGCGAGCGGTTGTCCTTCGCGAGTTCCCGTTCGCCCTGAAGAACGTGGATGAGCACCGCGGTTTGACCGTCGACGTTCGTCGTGAATTCCATGCCCGTCGCCGTCGGCAAGGTTGAGTTGCGCGGAATGATCTTGGCGACGACACCGCCCATGGTCTCGATTCCGAGAGTCAACGGGTTCACGTCGAGCAGAGTGATGCCGCGATTCTCCCCGGTGATGACCGACGCTTGGAGAGCCGCGCCGACGGCGACGACTTCGTCCGGATCGAGATCCGTCCGCGGCACCTTTCCGAAGTGCGTTTGGACGCGAGCCCGCACCAACGGCATCCGCGTGGATCCTCCGACGAGCGCGACCGCGTCGAGATCCTCGACGCCGAGTCCGGCGTCGCGCAACGCACGGTTCGTCAGTTTCAGCGTGCGGTCGATGAAGGGAGACGCCACCGACTCGAGTTCGTCACGTGTGACCGTGCCGGACCATCGGAGACCGGCTTCCGGAACCTCGAGGGCGACGGCGACGGAAACCGACGACGACAACGCGATCTTCGCGTGCTCGGCCGCGGTACGAGCCGCCTCTTCGACGCGCAGCGTCGTATCGAAAACGACGCCGTCGACGCGCGCGCGTTCGAGCAGGCGCTTGCCGAGTGCGGCATCGATGTCGTCACCACCGAGTTTGGTGTCGCCGTTGATCGCAAGAACCTCGAAGAGGCCGCCGTCGACCTTGAGGATCGAAACGTCGAACGTCCCACCGCCGAGGTCGAAGACGGCGATACGCCCCTTCGGGATCTTTTCCAATCCGTAGGCCAAACACGCGGCCGTGGGTTCGCTGAGAAGACGCGCCACTTTCAGCCCGGCGAGACGCGCGGCGTCGCGCGTCGCCTGACGTTCACGATCGTCGAAGTACGCGGGCACCGTGATCACGGCGCGATCGACGGGCTCACCGAGCGCCAAAGTCGCTCGCTCTTTGAGTTCACGCAAAACGAGCGCGGCGATTTCCGGAGGCGTCATCAGACGATCCGCCACGCGGACGCGCGGAACACCGTCGCCGCCGTCCACCACACCGTAGGTCAATCCGGTCGTGAGACGTTCGGCTTCGGCGACCGTCTTCCCCATCAATCGTTTGATGGACGCGACCGTATCGCGGGCTCGCGCCACGCGTCCCTTGCGGGCTTCCTCGCCGACGGTGACCGTTCCGTCGGTCTCGCCGCGAACGACGGAAGGACAGATGCGCGAGCCCGTTCGCGGGTCGGCGAGCACTTCGGCTCGCCCGTTCCGGAAGACGGCGACGAGACTGTTCGTCGTCCCCAAGTCGATCCCCACCATGCGGCTCATGCATCACCCCGGGCGTCGAGGAGTTGCGCCTCCTGACGCTGCAAGTATGCGAAACGTCCGACCCACTCCAAGACGCGCACCGCGAAGGCGGGACGCGAAGGATCCGCGGCGTCCGGCTCGCCGCGACACAGCGCGTCGAAATCGAGACGAGCGGCGGCGAGGTCGTCGGCCACCTCTCGCTCGAGCGCGTCGAGTTCCACGTCCGCGTCCGCGTCTCCTCCGTCACGGGATTCGACCGCTTCCTGAATGCGGAAGCCGCGCATCGCAAGTTGCGGAGGCAGCCCCCCGCGCGCGGAATCGAGCCGAATTCCCTCGGCTTCGAGCCACGCTTTCGCCCGCGCGTGCGGATCGCGCAGGACTTTCCAGGCGGCGTTGAACGCCGCCGCGCGCGCGGTCGCCTCGGCGATCGCGGAAGGCGTCGCGCACGCTACGTGGTCGGGGTGGAGGTCCCGCGCCTTCGCGATCCAGGCGGCCTCGGCGGCGGCCGTATCGAGCGCCAACCGCCGGGGAACGTCGAACACGTGGAAGGGATCGGTCACGACGCGGCGCGCTTCCTCAGACGGAGAAGGACGAACCGCAGCCGCAAGAGGACTTCTGTTGCGGGTTGCGGACGACGAAGCCGGCGCCCGTGAGGGCGTCGGAGTAGTCGACTTCGGAACCGTTCACGTAGATGAGGCTGCGGGCGTCGATGAAGAGCTTCGAACCACCGTGGGCCACGATGTGGTCCCCCGGACGCTCCTTCGTGATGTCGAGCCGATACGAGAGTCCGGAGCAACCGCCGCCTTCGACGGCGACGCGCAGTCCCCACTCTTCGGTCGACTTCGATTCACCGTGGAGAAGGGAGACGATCTTTCCGGCGGCTTTGTCGGTAAGGGTCAGCATGGAAATGGCCTCAGGAAGCGGACTGCGCGGGCTCGCCGGTTTCGGCGCCCTGCCGCTTGCGGTAGTCGGCGATGGCGGCCTTGATGGCGTCTTCGGCCAGCACCGAGCAGTGGATCTTGACGGGAGGAAGGGCGAGTTCTTCGACGATCTGGACGTTCTTGATGTCCTGAGCTTCGCCGAGCGTCTTTCCCTTCACGAGTTCGGTGACGTAGGACGACGACGCGATCGCGGAACCGCAGCCGAAGGTCTTGAACTTCGCGTCGACGATGCGATCGCCGACGATCTTGAGCTGCAATTTCATCACGTCGCCGCATTCGGGTGCACCGACGATGCCGGTGCCCACGTCCTGGTCGTCCTTCGCGAACGAACCCATGTTGCGGGGATTTTCGAAGTGGTCGACGACTTTGTCGCTGTAGGGCATTTGAGTGTTTCCGTTGTTGTTCGATCGAAGATCAGTGGGGATTCCACTTGACGGTCTGAAGATCGACGCCTTCCTTCACCATTTCGTAAAGCGGCGACATCTCCCTCAGACGATTGACTTTTTCCGTGAGCATGTCGACCACGCGGTCGATCTCCGACTCGGTGTTGAAACGACCGATGCCGAAGCGGATCGACGTGTGGGCGAGCTCCTCGCCGACGCCGATGGCTCGAAGGACGTGGGACGGCTCGAGCGTCGCGCTCGTACAGGCGGATCCCGACGAAACGGCGACCTCCTTCAAGGACATGAGAAGAGACTCGCCCTCGACGTAGGCGAACGAGATGTTCAGGTTGCCTTCGAGTCGATGTTCCATCGATCCGTTCACGTGGATGTGATCGAGGTTCGCGCGCAGGCGGGAGAGGAATCGATCGCGCAACGCGCGCACGCGCGCACGTTCGGCGTCCATTTCCGCCATCGCGACGTCGAGCGCCCGACCGAGGCCGACGATGCCCGTCACGTTGAGGGTTCCGGAGCGCAAACCGCGCTCCTGTCCGCCGCCGTCCATCTGTGCGACGAGACGCACGCGCGGCTTGGAGCGACGGATGTAGAGCGCCCCGACGCCCTTCGGGCCGTAGATCTTGTGCGCCGACAGCGAAAGAAGATCGATCCCCATCGCCTCGACGTCGATCGGCTGATTGCCGACCATCTGCGCCGCGTCGGTGTGGAAGAGCACGCCGCGCGCCTTGCAGATCTTGCCGATCGCGGCGAGATCCTGAACCGTTCCGATCTCGTTGTTCGCTGCCATCACGGAGACGAGAACCGTCTTGTCCGTGATCGCCGCTTCGAGCGCGGCGAGATCGATCCGCCCCTCGCGATCGACGCCGAGGAAGGTGACCTTGCGTCCGCTTCGCTCGAGCGACTTCATCGAATCCGAGACGCACTTGTGTTCGATCGCGCTGGTGATGAAGTGGTCGCCGCGATCGACGAAGAATTCCGCGACACCCTTGAC
>CAIWVZ010000388.1 GCA_903916245.1 uncultured Planctomycetota bacterium
AGCCAGATTCGTTCTGTGGGACCGACTGGAGCAATTTCGACGACGGTCTACGATGTCCTGAATCGGACTGTGGCGAGTGTTGATGCGCTGGGGAAACGATCGACCACCGTCTACGACGCAGCTGGGCGCACCACCCGGTCATCGGGCAAAACCTCTACCGCGTCAAGAACGGCCGGTTCGAGCAGATCGGAATCTCGTGGCTGAAGCACGGGTTCACGGCGCTCGCGCAGAGCCTGTGTGCCACCTGCCAGAACCCCGGCACGGGTTCCCTTCTCGGCGTCAACTGCTCGGATCCCTACGTCGCTTCGCTCAACGGCAGCCAAACGCTGTCGACGGGTTCGGGCGGCGTCGGCCCGCGCAATGAAGTAAACGCGGCGACCGGCTTCTTCAAATACCCGGTCGGCAACACCTACCCGACCGCTGCGACCACCGTCGGACGTCGCCTCCAAGCCGCCAACGCGGACGTGGATCCGGCCCTCAACCCCGGCGCCGTGTACTTCGGTGAAGGCCAGTACATCACTCCGGACGACGCGGCCGCGGGCAACGACAACAACAACGCCTCGTACCGTCGCGTGACCTTCGCGGCCAACACGGGCGGTGGCTTCAACATCGCCCTCTCGGCGACGACCGTCCGTCAACAGCCCGCCATCTACGGGTGGCAAGCGCTCGACCCGACCGTGCAGATCGCGACCTACGACGTCCCCGGCGACGGCCGTTTCATCGTCGCGTGGAAGCACACGGCGATCGCGGGCGGCGGTACCCACGTCGAATACGCGGTGCACAACCTGAACTCGGACCGCTCCGGCGGCTCCTTCAAGTTGAACCTCCCCGCCGGCACCACGGTGTCCAACACGGGATTCCACGATGTGCCGTATCACTCGGGCGAACCCTACGACAGCACGGACTGGGTCGCTTCGTCGACCACGGATGCCGTGCAGTGGTCGGTGACGACCCCGTACTCGATCAACAGCCAGTACGGCAACGCGATCCGTTGGGGCACGACGTACTCGTTCTGGGCCGACCTTTCGGCCGCTCCGACGGGATGGGAAATCGGCCTCTACAAGCCGGTCTGCCCGACTCCGTTCGTTCCGGCCGCGGCGGGTTACATCATGAACACCTCGGCGGCTTACGACGCGGTGACCTTGGCGACCGCTTCGAACGGCCCGACGACCGACAACGCGAGCCTTTCGGTTCCGATCGGCTTCACGTTCAACTACTACAACCGTCCGTTCACCACGCTGCGCATTTCGTCGAACGGCCATCTGCGCTTCGGCACGGGCACGTCTTCCTACCCGACGAACGCTTGCCTCCCGACCGGTAACGTGACGACCACGGCGCGCGACGTCATCGCGGGCTTCTGGGACGACCTCACGCCGGGCGCCACGGGCACCGTCCGTTATTCGACCATCGGAACCGCTCCGAACCGCCGCTTCGTCGTCCACTGGAACAACGTCACCGTCGTCAACACGACGCAGACCGAGAATTTCCAGATCATCCTCGACGAAACCACGAACAAGATCACCTCGACAATCATCGCGTCCGGCACCGGCGGTGCCAGCGCGACGCGCGGCATTCAGGATCAGGTCGGTGCCAACGCCTATGCGGTGTCCTGCAACGCGGCCGGATCGGCCGTCGCCGGTACGTCGGTGACTTGGACGCCCGCCATCCCGCAGTCGGCCGGCCTCACGGCCGTCGCCAACGGCGCGGTCGGCGGCTCCGTCACGTGGAATCTCAAGTCGATGCGCGGCGGCGCGCCGGTCATCTTGGTGGCCGACATTTCGAACTCGCTCACGAGCCTCGGAAACCTCGGCAACCTGAACATCGGCTTCGTGGCCCCCGTCTTCATCGTCGACGGTCCCGGTGCCTTCTCGGGCACCCCGGATGCCTCCGCGACGACGTCGAGCGACTGCGGCACGTGGTCCTTGTCGATCCCGCTCGCCGCCGGAGCACCGTCGGGGCTGACGTTCTACTCGCAAGCCGTCGTGATGAACTCGGCCGCGCCGAACGGGATGTTCGACATCTCGACGCCGGTCACCGTCACCTTCTGACCGACGCACGCGTAACGATGCGCGGTAGCATGCACGCCATGCCACCGCGCATCGCCGTTTTCTGTGGGTCCGCTTCCGGAGCCCGCCCGCTCTTCGCCGATGCGGCGGCCGCCTTCGGCCGCGAAATGGCGCGCCGAAAGATAGGTTTGGTCTACGGCGGCGCCTCGATCGGACTCATGCGCACGCTCGCGGACGCCGTCCTCGAAGCGGG
>CAIWVZ010000389.1 GCA_903916245.1 uncultured Planctomycetota bacterium
CGAACTTCGTGACTTTCGCCGACGCCGTCACGGCGCTCTCGGCGGGTATCGCCGGCCCCGTCGTGTTCGACGTCTACAACGGCGTCGGTCCTTACACCGGGTTCGGTATCACGAGCCCCTTGGCGGGATCGACGGGCGTCAACCGCATCGTGTTCCAAGCCGCTCCGGGACAGACCCCGGTCGTGAGCGGCCCGGCGACGGGCAACGTTCAAACGATCAAACTCGGCACCGCGAACACCGCGAACACGGGCCCCAAATACATCACGCTCCAAGGCCTCACGGTTACCGGTGCCGCCGCCGGTGCCGCCATCCTCGCGGCGGGGTGCGACGGGATCGTCATCGCGAACTGCGTCGCGCACACTTCGGGATCCGGCATCGTGCTCACGCAAACGCCCAACTCCACCGTGCAAGACTGCGAGGTCTACGGCGTCGGCATGACGACGGGAACTCCCGGCAGCGCGACGTACACGGGCGGCATCGCTCTGGTGGACTCGTCGAACACGTGCGTCGTTCAACGCAACCGCATCCACGACTGCTCCGGCATCGGCTTCTTCATGGGCGGCGCGGGCAGCGCCACGGGCCAAGTGCGGGACAACTTCGTCGTGAACAACGCGATTTGGAACTGCCTCGGAAACGCCACGTACGCGGGCGGCATCGTGTGCCGCCGCGCCACGAACTCCACACTCGCCTACAACTCCGTCTCGATGCCCGCGAACAGCACGCAGCCGGGCCTATCGATCCAAGCGGCGGGATCGACGACGATCGTTCCGAACATCGGCCCGATGGCGGAAGTGTCGAACAACGTCGTGCACCATTCCGGTTCGGGCGCGTGCATCAATTTCGACGTGACGACGGCGTTGGTTCCGACCATCTTCGACTACAACCTCTACTCCGTCGCGGGCACGGGTCCGGTCGGAAAAGTCGCCACCGTGAATTACACCACGCTCGCCGCGTGGCAGACGCTGACGGCACCCAACCTGACGGGCAAGGAAACCAACACCATCGCCGGACCGGCGGGCTTCCTGAACCCGAACGGCGATCTCCACATCCTCCCGAGTTCCGCCGCGTTGGCGACCGGCAGCGTTTCGGCGATTCCGGTCGTGGACGACATCGATCAGCAGCCGCGCACCGTTCCGCCTTGCCGTGGAGCGGATGAACGCACGATCCCGCCGCTCTACGCCGCTTTCGCACTTCCGACGACGACCACCGCACCCGCCGGATTCGGTCCGCTCGCTTTCACGATCTCGTTCGTCGATCAGTCGCAGAGCAACGCTCCGGCGGGAATCACGTCGTGGGCTTGGGACTTCAACGGCGACAACGTCATCGACTCCAACGCGCAATTCCCGACCTACACCTACAACACCCCCGGCGTTTATGCGGTCAGCCTGACCGTCACCGACGGCGTCAACGGCAGCGATACGCTGACCCGCTCGAATCTCATCACCGTCCAACCCTACAAGTTCCAGTTGTTCACGAGCGGACTCGGTGCGGGTGACCTGTTCATCTCGCCGGTGCCGAACTCGCAGAATCCGACGGCGACGATGGGCTACATGTTCCTTTCGTTCAACACGTCGCAGCCCGTCGGCACCGGCGGTCTCTTCGGAGTCCAACCGGATCCGACGTCGTGGAACATCCTTCTCTCCCCGCCCACCCCGGGTGATCTCCTCCACTGGTACGTCGTCCCGGGCCTGTTCCCGAACACGCCGTTCGCCGTTCCCGCGGGCGCCTTGTCGTTCCTCGCGGGGCAGTCGGTCGACGGCGTCCAAGTGGACGTGTCACCGAGCTACACCATCGTCGCAAAGTCGAACGTGAGTCGCGTCACGTTCTGAGTGATCCGCCGGAACTTCGATTCCGGCGTCCACCGACAACCATCTTCAAGGAAACACTCTCATGAAATCGTTCCTCTCGACTCTCGGCATGGTGCTCGCGCTCTGCGCATCGACGCGCGCGCAAACGACGTACACCGCTTACTTCCCGGACAACCTCACGACGGGTTCGTCGAACGCGTTCCCGTGGAATACGGGTGCGACGACCGGGTACACGACGGTCAACATCTACCCCGCCGCGACCTTGATCGCGCAGGGCGTCCCGGCGGGTGCGCACCTGAACGGCGTCGCTCTGTTGCCGCAAGCGGGCTCGGGCAGCATGGTCATGCCGACGGCGAAAGTCTTCATCGGCCACGCCGCCGCCACGACCGGGCCGACTCTTTGGATCAACAAAATCGCGGATCCCAACACGCTGTGGGACACGACGGTCGACGGTCCCCTCACGACTCCGGGATGGACGGCCCTCACGTGGGCACCCGTTCCGGTCCGCGGCAACAACTGCTTCTTCTGGGACGGCGTGCGCGACATCGTCCTCATGTTCTCGCAAGGCGGTGGGTACACCGGGGCCTACTCGGTGACGTCGGCGGCGAACCTCTACACCCGCCACGGCGTGACGACCTTCATGCCCGCGCCGGGAACGGCGCAGACGACGACGGGCGTTCTCGGCCCGCGCCTCCGCCTCATCTTCGACAACGCGTCGCCTTTCGCGGCGACGAGTTCCGGCAACGGCACGGGCGACTTCAGCATGTCCCTCGGGACCCTCGCGCCCGGCATCGTGGAGGGATACACCCTGCTCTCGTCCACGGCCACGGGCAACCAAGGAGCGGGACCGCTGTTCGGGATCTATCCCGACCTCTTGACGTTCTCATCGCTGTCGACCACGCCCGCGGGATTCGGCGATCCGCTGCATTGGATCGCAAGCCCGGTCATTCCGGGGATTTGGCCCGCGGCACCGTTCCAACTTCCCGCCGGAACGCTTTCGTTCCTGGCCGGACAATCCTGGGACGTGGTGGCCGTCGCATTCGGCCCGAATTTCAACCCGGTGCAGACGAGCTGCGTCTCCCGCATCCACTGGTGACGTGAACGGGAAACCGTTCCTTCCCGCGGCCCGTCGGCTTTCCGACGGGCCGCGTCGTTTTTGGGACGACCGCTACGTGCGATGATCGGCGGATGCTTCCGTCGGGCACCACGCCGCGTCAAC
>CAIWVZ010000390.1 GCA_903916245.1 uncultured Planctomycetota bacterium
GTCGGCGACGACGGCGACGCCGAGGCCCGCCGGAGCTTCGATGTTTCGCCACGTGGCCACGACCACGGGGCGCCCACCGGCCGCGATACCCGCCGCGGCCGCGATCACATCCGCGGTGGCGACGTCGCGTCCCGACGCGCCGACGTCGGCGGCGTCGACCTCCGGCGGAGGCCATCCCACCACGTCGGCCCCGGGAAGCAAGACGCGCGCCGCGGTGAGCGCCCGCGCGATCCGGGTGGATCCGTCGATGCCGAGACCGCCTCCGACCGATCGATCGAGGACGATCACCCCGGGATCCCGCGTGACGAAAGCGGGTTGAGCCAACGCGACGCACAACGACGCCGCGGGAAGCGCCCACCACCAGCGCTCGAGTCGCCGTCGGCGCCCGTCGGTGCGTCGCGCCTCACCGGCCGCTCGGGCCCACAACACATGGTCGCCCACCGTCGCCGTTCGGGTACGCAGCCCGCGTGCGGCGAGAAGGAGCACGAGGAGGGGCAGTCCCACGAGCCACCAAGGAGCGAGGAACGTCATGTCGACCCGACTCCCACAACCCACCGCAGAATCCCGGCCGTGAACGGTTCGTCGCCGACGAGAGGCGCGCAGCGAACGCCGCGACGCGCACACGCGGCCCGGACGTCCTCGACATGGGCGACGCGCAACGCGTCGACCTTCGGCGCCAAAAGCGCGATGTCGTCGACCGGAAGATCCGCTTCGCCTTCCAACCCGCGCAACACCGCCGATCCCGACCCGGGAGGCGCTTCGTGCGCCAAGACGAGGAACAGAGTCGCCCCGCCCGACGACGTCGCCATCGCCGCCGGCAGCCGGGCCGCCGCGACGTCGGAGAGCGCGTCGGTCACCACGAGCAACGCCCGTCGAGGCCCCGACGGCGGCCACGACGTGACCGAGGCCGCGTCGACCGTCCCCGCGGGTGGGACGAGGCGCTCGACGTCTCCCCACCACCGCGGAATCGCCGCGATTCCTTGGCGCTCGGAAACGACGGTCACGACACCGGTCGCCGAGGGAATCCCGAGACTTACCCGACCTCCGGCCGCGAGCGCGAGATAGCCGGCGGCCGCGGCGCAGCGACGGGCCACGACGTCCTGACGACCACCCGGGGGCCCCATCGATCCGGATCGGTCGACCAAGACGAGAAGTTCCGGAGCTTCGTCCTGAGACCGCGCCTTCGTCACCCATGCGTCGAGCCGAGCGAGCGCATTCCAATCGATGTCGCGCGGATCGTCACCCTCGACGTAGGGGCGATGTTCACGAAACTCGACGCGTCCTTCGGATCGCGATCGACCGCCGGCCGCGGTACCGCGACGCAGGCGTCCGGACAATTTCCGAGCGAGTGCGGCGCACTGCGCCCGGAAGCCCGCGTCGAAAAGTGAGGACTCCGCCATGTCGCGCGGATCCTACCGCAACGCGGGGATCACGGAGCCGGAAGCGGGAACTCGAGCGGTCGACCTTCGAGCACGGCGGCGACGCGCGCCGCGAGCCCCGCGGGATCGAACGCCAATTCGCGGAGCAGTTCCGAACGGGTGCCGTGCGGCACGAATCCGTCGGGCAACGCGATGGGGCGGATGCGGTCGACGCGGCCGCGCACCATGGCGAGTTCTTCCAGAACGTGCGACGCGAAACCGCCGCGGATCGTGTGTTCTTCCAACGTGAACACGTGGTCGAAGCGTTCGGTGAGATCGCGGACCATGTCCATGTCGAGCGGGCGGACGAAACGGGCGTTGACGACGGTCGCGGAAATGCCGCGGGCAGCGAGAAGGTCGGCCGCCGCAAGCGCGTGGTACGTCAGGTGTCCGAGGGCGAGGATCGCCGTGTCCCCGCCGTTGCGCAGGACTTCCGCCTTGCCGAGCACCATCGGAGCCGTGGCGGGAATTTCCTTCGTCGGATGCACCGCGAAGGTTCGCGGGTAACGGATCGCGGCGGGATTGGGTCCGTCGAGGGCCAAATCCAACATCGCGCGGAATTCCGATGCGTCGCGCGCCGAGTAGAGATCGATGCCCGGGAAGCTGCGCAGGTAGGCGATGTCGTAGGAACCGTTGTGCGTGGCACCGTCGGGTCCGACCACGCCCGCACGGTCGACGCAGAACGTCACCGGCACGTGATTCAACGACACCTCTTGGAAGAGCTCGTCGTAGGCGCGTTGGAGGAAGGTCGAGAAGATCGCCACCACCGGCTTCTTCCCCGCCTTGCGGAGGCCCGACGCGAAGCCGACGGCGTGTTGTTCGCAGATGCCGACATCGTGCGTGCGCTCCGGGAAGAGCTTCGCGAACTTGGTCACGCTCGTGTTGTCGGGCATGGCCGCGGTGATCGCGTGGACGGTGTCGTCACGCTTCGCGCGCGCGATCAGGGCGTCGGCGAAGATGTTCGACCACGTCGATTCGCCCTGCGTCGGGAATTCGAGATCGGGACTGGTGTTCGGTTCGACTTTCGGCGACACGCCGTGGAGCCCGATCGGATCCTGAGCCGCACGCGGGTGCCCCGCACCCTTTTGCGTGATCACGTGCAACATCGTGAATCCACCCTGCCGACGGAGGTCGGACAGGATCGACACGAGATGCGGAATGTCGTGGCCGTTGACGGGGCCGATGTAGCGCGGTCCGAACGCCTCGAGGAGCGCGCCCGCGGGATTGATCGTGCGCGAGATGACGTCGCGCGCCTGATCGATCGCACGGTCGATGCGTTCGCCCACGACCGGGATGCTCTTCACGAGTCGGTGAAGGGCTTCCTTCGCTTCGGCGTACCCCGTTCCCGCGCGGACGCGCGAGAGGTACTCCGAAATCGCGCCGACCGACTTCGAGATCGACATCTCGTTGTCGTTGAGGATGACGAGGAGGTTGGCGTCCTTGAGGGTGCCGGCGTGGTTCAACGCTTCGAGGGCGACACCCGTCGCGAGCGACGCGTCACCGATGACGGCGACCGCCCGATGGTCGGGGTCCTTCGACTTGCCGACCGCCATTCCCAACGCCGTCGAGATGCTCGTACCCGCGTGGGCGAACAGATAGTGGTCGTAGGGGCTTTCGGCCGGATGGGTGTAGCCCGCGAGACCGTGGCGCTGACGGATCGTCGCGAACTTGTCGCGACGCCCGGTGAGGATCTTGTGCGGGTACGCCTGATGCGACACGTCCCAAATGAGGGTGTCGCGGAGAAAGTCGTGCGTGTAGTGAAGGGCGATCGTGAGGTCGACGACGCCGAGGCCGGACGCGAGATGTCCGCCGTTCTTTTCGAGCACCCGCGTGATGAGGTCGCGGATCTCGGACGCCACCACCGGAAGGTCGGATTGCGGCAACCGACGGAGGTCGGCGGGGTCGTTGATGCGGTCGATCAAAGGCATGGTGAGAACTCTTACGAGCGCCGTTCCACGACGAAGGCGGCCAAGGCTTGCAACGCCCCATGGCGATCCCAGGGACGCACCGCTTCGGACGCTTCGAGGGCGAGGCGGCCCGCGCGTTCCCGCGCAGCCTCCACACCCACCACCACAGGGTACGTCATCTTGCCGCGATCACGATCCTTCCCGGTCCCCTTTCCGAGTTCTTCGGGGGTGGACGTCTCGTCGAGGATGTCGTCGACGATCTGGAAGGAAAGCCCGAGGGCCGTCCCGTAGGCCCGCATCGCGGCGACGGCCTCCGGTGGGGCGCCCCCCGCCAACGCGGGCAGAACGGCCGCCGCGCGGATAAGCGCCGCGGTTTTCATGAGATGGATCGATTCCACCAACGGCAGGGTCGGCGGAAGGCCCTCGCCCTCGAGGTCGAGGATTTGGCCGCCGATCATGCCCAAAGTTCCGGACGCCCGCGCCAATTCCGCCAAGGCGGGGGCGACCCCGGGGGCGTTCCCGAGGCGCGTCGCCAACACCTCGAATGCGAGCACCGACAGGGCGTCCCCGGCGAGGATGGCGACGGCTTCGCCGTACACCTTGTGGTTCGTCGGGCGACCGCGCCGAAGGTCGTCGTCGTCCATCGCGGGAAGATCGTCGTGCACCAGACTGAACGCGTGGATGAGTTCGACCGAGGCCCCGCAGGTCGTCCCCACCGCGGGCGAGACACCCAGTGCTTCGGCGACGGCGAGCGCGATCGCCGGGCGCAGGCCTTGCCCCCGGAGAACACGGAGTAGCGCATCGCTTCGTGGATGCGGCGAGGCTCCGCTTCGGCGGCGGGCATCACCACGTGCAGTTCGGCGTCGCACGCGACCGCGGCGCGACGCAAAAGTTCCGCAACCGGTTCAGGCACCCGCGGCGCCCCCGGCGGGATCCAACCGCGATCCATCCTCGAGGCGTTCGTCACCGCGGTCGTCCCGCGTGAGGATTTCGATGCGACGTTCGTAGTCGCCGAGCTGCTTCAGCAACTCTTTGTGGAGAGCCTTCCCCTTCTCGAACGTCGCGATGGACTCTTCGAGTCCGAGGCGTCCGCCCTCGAGATCGCGAATGAGGCGCTCGAGGTCGGCGAGTTTGGTTTCGAAGGACGGCTTCGGATCGGGTTCGGGCATGGGGCGACTCGGGCCTCGACCTTAGCAACCCGGGGAGACGGGGGCATCCCCGCCCACGTCGGGGACGGACCGGGGCGCGGCCCCGTCCACCTTCGAAACGACGTCGTCGCCCCGCGCGAGCGACGTCAGCAACGTCTCGCCCGGTGCGAGCGTTTCTCCGGATCGCAGCACGTGCGGGCGTCCGTCCCGCAAGACCCGTGTAATGGAGAATCCGCGGCCGAGCACGGCGACCGGGTTCAGCGCGTCGAGCGTGGCCCCGGCCGCGGAAACCCGCGGCGCGAAGGCGGCGGTCGCGCGCCGCGCGGCGCCGTTCAGCCGATTCCCCGCCCCGACGACACGCGCCGAGGCGTCACGGAGGGCCACGGAGGGGCGATGCGCGTCGAGGACGCGCCGCAGCCCGCGAAGGGCGTCGCGACGCTCGTCCGCCGCGCGTGTCAGCGCGTCGTCGAGCCGCCCCTCGGCCTCGTCCAACGACTGCCGCACGCCTTCAACCAACATCGACGGGTCTTCGAAGACGGGACGCGCCTCCGCCGATTCGAGGCGCGCACGTACCGTCGCGAACCGCGCGCGAACGGCGTCGACCATCCGCAACGAACCGCGCGTCAGCGCCGCTTCGATCGCGTGCATTTCGGGGACGACGAGTTCGCCCGCCTGCGACGGCGTCGCCGCACGCAGATCCGCGACGTCGTCCGCGAGCGTGTGGTCGGTTTCGTGACCGACGGCGGAGATCGTCGGCACGGGGCACGCGAAGAGCGCGCGTGCGACGGGCTCTTCGTTGAACGCCCAAAGGTCTTCCTTCGAGCCGCCGCCGCGACCGACGACGATGACGTCGACACCGACGCCCGCGGCGCGACGGAGGCCGTCGGCGATCGACTCGGCCGCCCCATCACCCTGCACGCGCACCGGGACCACGACGAGGTGCGCGCGCGGGAACCGCCGGAGGATCACCGTGAGGAGATCGCGCACGACCGCCCCGTCGAGCGACGTGACCAACGCGATCCGGCGCGGCATCGTGGGGATCGCGCGCTTGCGGGTCGGCGACAGAGCGCCCTCCGCTTCGAGCCGCGCGCGCAATTCGCGCAGACGACGCTCGCGTTCGCCGACACCGCCCGCGGGTTCGAGCGTACGGCACGCCATCTGCAGCCGTCCGGCACGCGCGAAGAAGGTGATTTTCCCTCGGGCGCGCACCCGCATTCCGTTCACGGGTTCGAACGTCAACAAGCGGACGTCGGCGCGCCACATCGCGGCGTCGATCACGGCGCCGTCGTCTTCGAGCTTGAAGTAAAGGTGTCCCGAAGTGCCCCAGATTTTCGCTCCGGACAACGCGCCCTCGACGGTGATGTCGGCGAAATCCGCTTCCACGGAACGGCGGATGAGTTCGGCGGCTTCGGTGACCGAAAACGCTTTCGGACCGTCGGCCGCCGCGCCCTCCGCTTTGATGCGTCCCATGAATGGCATGGGCGGCATCCTACCCGCCCTAGGAGACGACGACGACCCGATCGCGTCCCGACGCTTTCGCCCGGTAAAGCGCGGCATCGGCCGCTGCGAGAAGTTCGTCCGCGGACGGTGCGTGGGCCGGGAACACCGCGACGCCCACCGACACCGTGATCGGCTCGCGCGTCCCCCCGGCGACCACCACCGGGTGTCGCGCGATGTCGGCTCGCAAGGCTTCCGCACGGGCGGCCGCGGTCGCCACGTCGGCACCGGGCATCACCACCAAGAACTCCTCGCCGCCCTGTCGGCACGCGAAGTCTTCCGAACGGATACCGGACGCGAGCGTGTCGGCGACGGTCTTCAGCACCTCGTCGCCCGCTTGATGACCGAAGTGATCGTTGAACCACTTGAAGTGGTCCACGTCGAACGCGAGAACGGCCAACGGTTTCCCCAATCGAACCGATCGCGATACTTCGCGACGCAGCGTATCGCCGAGCCAACGTCGATTGTAGAGTTTCGTCAACGGATCGCGCAGCGACTGTTCGGACAACTTCGCGCGCGTCCGCAATCCCGCGACGGCGAGAGCGACGTGATGCGCGACGACTTCGACGATGCGCTCGCGCTCGACGACGTCACCCGCCGGGACGTCGGCCACGTCGAGACGGATGAAGCCGATATCCCCGTGCGCACCGCGGATCGCGACACGCAGCCCGCCCGCTTCCACGTCGGCGCCGCGACCGACGACGACGCGGGGCGTGCAACCCGGATAAATCCGCGCGAGCGCCTGAACGGTTTCCGCGACGACGTCCGCTTCGGTGCGCGCTCCGTGGATTCGCGACGAGAGCGCGACCAAGGCCTCGAGTTCCTCGGCGCGTGCCGCCGCCCGTGCGGTCGCTTCCGCATGTTCACGATCGAGTTTCGTCCGCTCGTCCTCGAGTTCCTTCACGAGTCCGACCGCTTCGACCGCGACCTCCGCCATTTCGGGCTGGACCTTCGCCGTATCGAACTCGCGCAGCGATCCCTCCCGGCGCGATCGCAGAGCGTCGAGAATACGCCCGACGGGATCCACGACGACGTGCCACGCGACGAGGTATCCGGAAAAGGCCGCGAGCACGGTGACGAGAGTCAACGAGATCAGAGCCATCGCATGGCATCGTTGAACGCCGCTCAACGCTTCCGGTCCGAGTTCGGCGACGATTCCGGCGGCTTTGCGGAACGCGATCTCGGTCACGGCCGCCCCGAGGACGGATACCGTGATCAGGATGAGGGCGAGCCGGGTGGGAGCCCGGAGAGGACGACGCTTGAACATGCGGAGAGCCGAGCGCGGCTCTCCTCAAGTATCGGCCTTTTCCAAGCGTCAGCGTGCGCCGACGAAGGGAAATCCCGCCTCGATCCATGCCTTTCCGTCAACGCCGAGCACCACGATCTGGTAGCGGTCGTTGAAGAACGGGCTCTTCACGGGTTTCGCCGACGCACCGAGTCGAAACACCACGCCGCCCTTCTCGAATTCCAGTTCGAGGAGGTCGCCGCGCGCGGCGAGCCACACCGACAGCGCATCGGCGTCGATGGTGCGCGAGATCGAACCGTCGGGACCGCGCACTTCGAGCGTGACGCCGCGGAGTCGTCGGCCTTCCACCCGCTCCGCGCGCGTGATCACGTAACGATCGCTGCCGCGGTGGCGCCGCAAAAGATCGTTGAGTTTGTCCAATCGTTCCGCGGCGAACGGCGTCGAGGCCGGCGATTCCACGGGCGATTTCGCGGCCGCCGCGGTTTCGCCGACGGGCGGTTCGGCCGCCGGTCGACTCGCGGATTTCAAACCTTCGACCACCCGACCGAGTTCCGACAAAAGACGTTTGTCGGCGGCGGTTTCGGCGGCGAGACGGCCGTTCTCTTTTTCGATCGTCGCGGACTTCGCCGCGAGCGCGGCGAGTTCCGCCCGGACCGTTTCCGCGTCCTTCGTCGCGCCGTCGGCGCGGCCGCGCGCCTCGTCGCGTTCACGGCGAGCGACGTCGCGTTCGTCCTTCAGCGTGTCGAGACTGCGACGCAACGCATCGAGTTCCGTGCGAAACGATTCACGGTCGCGCTCCTCGACGCCACCGACACGGCCTTCGAGTTTCGAGATCGCCGCGGCGAGAGCTTCGTCGTTCGAACGACGGTCGGCGAGATCCCGAAGCGGTTCCACACCTTCCCGCAACCACACCGCGGCGCCGACCACGGCGACGGCGAGCAGCACGATGCCGCCGAGCATCCACCATCGGCGCGCCGGCGATTCGGACGCTTCGAGCCGTTGCGCCAAGGCTTCCTGTACGCGACGCATGCCGTTGAACGATTCGTTGAGCGCTTCGGCCGACCGGATCTGAACTTCCTGCCTTTTCTCGTCGCGGACGGCCCGTTCGAGTTCCTGCTGACGCTGCTCCATGCGCGAGAGGAGTTCCACCTGAGCGCGCAGGACGTTCGCCATCGGCTCGAGCGCCGACGCGGGCACCAACGCGGGATCCGGCTGCGGAGTCGTCGGCGCGAGTTCGGAGCGGTCGGAGGACGTGGAATCGGTCATGAAGGAATCAAACGGTGGGCGACGCGGAGAACTTCCCGCCGCGGGCCTATCGTACGAGTTTGGGTAGAGGGTTTCCGACCAAGGCGTCCCGGATGCCGCGCCCGGATTCCGTGCGCCACGTCGCAAGTTCGGGGACCACCGCATCCGCCGACAGCAACGGGATGTCGCCGAACGCGCCGCCTCCACCCCGCCAAACGACGCCTTGGGGGACACCGACCACCCAACGCAGCGAGGCTCCGGGCTCGAGGGTCATCGTCGAAGAGGCCCCCATTCCCGTCACGCCATCGGGTGGCACTTCGATCGCGATCGGGCGTCCCGCATCGTCCTTCAGTGCGAGGGCGTCACGCCGAACGGTCCACGCCGCTGAGGAGCCGTTTTTCACGTAAACCTCGAGCAGTTCACGATTCGATGCGCCGCGCATCACCGATTGAAATCGAGCCTCGAGGGGTCCTGCGTCGATTCCGAGCGATCCGTGCCGCACGACGCCGACGTCGCGTCCCGCGTCCGTCCCCGCGAGCACCGCGGCGACGGGCGGGCGACGCGGGGCTAGGGGCGCGGGTGGCGGCGACACGACGGTTTCCGCCGCGTCGCGTCGGAGCAGAAATGCCGTCGCCATCGCCGAAAGTGCGGCGATGGCGAGGATGGGCCACGGAGAAGGTCGGTTCACGCGCGGGACCGAATCACCACTTGTCCGCCTTCTTGCCGGAATCGTTCCACCACTTCTGCCACGCCACGGCGAGTTGTTCGTTGTTGGCGGGCTTCGGGTCGGCGTTCGTCAGAATCTTGAGCGATTGCCCCATCGGGCCGTCGAGACGTTCAAGCTTCTTCTTCGACGACGTATCGGTCGGCTTGCGTGCGGCCGATGCGACTCCACCCCAGATGCCGAGGATGTCGTTCGCGATTTCCTTGCGGAGCGGAAGCGCCACCTCCTTGTAGTTCGACAACGCTTCGCCCGCGGAGGCGACGACGTCGATGGACTTGTGCTTCAAAAGCTTGCGGAGGTAGGGCAGCCCGGTCTTCTCGTCCTTGAGCTTGCCCATGGCGAGGACGAGATTCGACTGAAACGTCGCGTTCTCTTCCGTCGTCTTCTTCTCGAACTCCTTCGTCAACGTCGCGAGGGCGGCGGCGTCCATCTTCGACAGGGCTTCGACGGCGGCGTCCTTCGGCTCCTGTTCCTTGGCGACGTTCAGCACCTTCTCGGTGAGTTTGACGATTTCCTTCTTCTGCGGAGCGGTCGCGGCGCCGTACTTGTCGCCGAGCGTCTGCACGAAGTGGACCATGTCCACGCGCGACTTCTCCTTGATGGCCTTCTCGAGGCCCTTCAAAGCGTCGTCGACTTCATCGGCATAGGACGGCACGCACAACACGAGGGCGGCGAGGAAAGCGGCGAAGACGCGCATGATGGAATCCTCCGGGGATCACCCGACGAGATTGTCGACGGGCGTGAACCTCCCCGCAACATGGTACGAGGGACGTTACCCCTCCGCGAGGCGTGCCCGATACCGGGCGGCGAGCGTGTCGCAAAGGACATGCCCCGCGATCCCGAGGGGACGCCCGTCGAGGGTCATGGCCGGGCGGAGGCCACGGACGGACGCCGAGATGAAGACCATGTCGGCCGCGAGGAGGCGCGCGAGCCCGAACGGTTCTTCGACCACTTCGAGTCCCATCGCCACCGCCTCTTCCAAGATGACGTCGCGCGTCACCCCGGGAAGGATCGGCAGGGTCAACGGCGGCGTCACCAGCTTCTTCCCTTCGATCAGGAAGATCGTGCTGCGGCTGCCCTCGAGCACGGTGCCGCGATGGTCGAGAAACAGGACTTCGTCGAAGCCGCGACGCACGCCGTCGGCGTGGGCCATGCGATTCACGAGGTAGTTCAGCGTCTTGAGGCGTCCGATCGCGCGCGGGTCGCTGAACGGCGGGCGCGCGAGGCCGAGTTTCACGGGAGCGTCGCGGTCGACCGGCATGCGCGAAGGCGCCAAGAGACGACGGACCGACGTGCCGTCGCGGAACAGCGTGAGGCGAAGGGCGAAATCACGCTCTCCGGTCGCCCGCACGATGAGTCCGATTTCGTGGAGCACCGTTTCGGCGCTCGGGCTCACGGCGAAACCGAGCGCGGCCGCGGCGGACGACAGACGGCTCAGATGGGCGTCGAGAAAACGCGGCCGACCGTCGATGACGGGCAGGGTTTCGAAGAGCCCTTCCCCGTGGGTCAGCACCTCGGCGTGGGCGCCGA
>CAIWVZ010000391.1 GCA_903916245.1 uncultured Planctomycetota bacterium
CCGATCTACATCAAGAACCTCGCCGACGTTCGCATCGGCGACACGGTGCGACCCGTCGGCAACACCGCCGCTCCGCTCCCCGGCTACCGCGAACCGCAACACGTCGTGTTCTGCGGCCTCTACCCCACGCAACCCAACGACTTCGAGAACCTGCGCAAGGCGCTCGAAAAGTTGCATCTGAACGACTGCTCGTTCCGCTTCGAGCCGGAGACCTCCGAAGCACTCGGATTCGGATTCCGCTGCGGATTCCTCGGACTCCTGCACATGGAAATCGTTCAGGAGCGCCTCGAACGCGAATCGGGGCTCTCGCTGGTTCAAACGGCGCCGAACGTCACCTTCGAAGTGCTCGACCGGGCGGGGAAGACGACGAAAATCAATAATCCCGCGGAACTCCCGCCCGAAGGCGACATCGAAGAGATCCGCGAACCCGTCGTCTCCCTCAACATCCTCGTCCCGGCGACCTGCATCGGCCCCGTGATGCAGATCTGCATCGAACGCCACGGCGAGTTCAAGAAAACCGACTGGCTCTCGCCCGAACGCGTGCTGCTCTCGTTCGAGATGCCGCTCGCGCAGATCATCTTCGACTTCTACGACAAACTGAAGTCGTCGACGAAGGGCTACGGAACGATGAACTACCAGATCCTCGGCTACCGAGCCGCGGATCTCGTGAAGTTGCGCATTCTCGTCAACGCCGGCGAAGTCGACGCCCTGTCGTCGATCATCCGCCGTTCGGACGCCGAATCCTTCGGCCGCCGTCTTCTCATGAAGTTGCGCGAGGAAATCCCCCGGCACATGTTCGAAGTGCCGCTGCAGGCCGCCATCGGCGGACGCATCATCGCGCGCGAAACGATCAAGGCGTTCCGCAAGAACGTCACGGCGAAATGCTACGGCGGCGACATCTCGCGCAAGCGGAAGCTGCTCGAGAAGCAGAAGGAAGGCAAGCGTCGCATGAAGTCGGTGGGCAACGTGGAAATTCCGCAGTCCGCCTTCTTCGCCGCGCTGAAGCTCGATCAGGACGACTGATGCCGGACGGTCCGTCGGGAGCACGACGCCTCGGGACCGTTCTCCGGATCCTCGCCGTTCTCGTCGGCGTGAAGATCTTCCTGCTCGACACCGTCGCGGTCCGCACCCGCAGCATGGATCCGACGATCGCGGCCCGTGCGGATCGTGCCGAGTCCGTCGTGATCGATCGGACGGCGGCGTGGCGCACGCCGCGTCGATTCGACATCGCTCTCTTCCGCTATCCGAATCACGCTCCGACGTCGTTCTTGAAGCGTATCGTCGGCCTTCCGGGAGAGACGGTCGCCCTCGCACGCGGCGCCGCTTGGCGCATTCGTACGCCGCGCGAGCCCTACGACCTCGAAGCCCTGTGGCGCGCGGGCGCCGTGGAGCCGCTCCGCAAGCCCCGCGACCTCACCGACGCGTTCCTCGCTCGCCTTCACGTCGTCGATCCGATCGACCTCCGCGGCTTCACCGCGACGTCGTTCGATCGTCTCTATCTGACCGCACCGGAAGTTCGACCACGGCTCGTCTTCGCCGACGACTTCGCGCTCGAGATGTCCGAGGCCTCCGAATCCCTCGTCCGTTTCAGAAAAGCGCCGACGGATGCTCTGGCCGACGTCGCGGCCCGCCTCGAAGGACGCGAACCGTCGGTCCCCGAAACCGGAGGCGATCGCTTCGTCTGGGGCGTCGCCGTGGGCGCGGAAATCCGCGCGGATACGGACGCGTCGGTCATCCTCCACATCGACCTTCCCGACGCCTCGGGCGCGGTTCGCGCGACGCTGACCTCGGGCGGCGACGCCACGCTGACCGTCGACGGCACGGTCGTCGCCCGCACACGCTGTCCCGAGATCGCCGGGAGACCGGCACGGGTGCGCCTCGACACGTGCGACGTGACGGCGACGTTGCGCGTCGACGGCATCGACATCCTCTCCCATCCGCTTTCCGTCGTTCCGAAGGCGGGAGAGCCGACACGCGGCGCGTCGGCGGGATTCGGCGTCGCCCGTGGGCGCTGTCGATTCCACAAACCCGTCTACGCCCGCGATCTCCATTGGCGCGCGGAGGGCCTCTCCTGGTTCGACGTCCCGAGCGACGCGGTCATGGTGCTCGGCGATCACCCGATCGCGAGCGCGGACAGTCGCCATTTCCGCAACGTCACCGTGCGCGACCTGCGCGACGGCACGCTTCGCGTCGGCGACGCGCGAACCCGCACCGGATCGCCGGAGTCCGAGACGCCGAACCCCCATACGCGCGACGCCGAAACGAGCACGTTCGTAGACGTCTCGGGAGTCACCCATACGGCCCCGTCGGGCACCTTCGAGGTCGTGGGGTCGTCGGTGACGCCTTTCGTCCCGCTCTCGGACCTCAAAGGACGCGCCGTGGCCGTTCTATGGCCGCCGTCCCACGTCGGTCCGATCCGTTGACCCCCCTTCCCCGCGACGGCTCGGCATCGCATCCTAGAGAGCCCGCGAGCCGACCATGACGTCACCCACCGACCCGACCGCACCGAAAATCTCCCTGCTCGGCGCCTTCCTTCAGGGCGTGATGTTCAAGAAGGTCGACGTTCCCGAACGCGCGGAGATGGGCGTGGTGCGCTCGAACCTCGAAGGCTTCGCCGTCGCCATCGCGATGGCGCTTCTGCTGAAGCAGTTCTACTTCGACACGTTCACGGTGCCGACGGGATCGATGGAACCCACGATCGTCGGGCGTCCGGGGTTCTTCGAAGGCGACCGCCTCTTGGTGGACCGCGCGTGCATTCCTCCCGAGCGCTACGCCGTCACGGTGTTCCGCTATCCGCTGTCGCGTCTCATGAACTACGTGAAGCGCACGGTCGGCATGCCGGGGGAAACCGTCAAGATTTGGAAGGGTCAGGTGTTCGTGAAGCGCGGCGACGCACCGTGGGCGATCACGCGCAAGCCCTACGGCGTTCAGGAAGGCATCTTCCGCAACAATCCCGTCACACCGCCGGAAGCGCGCGACGCCTTCAAGGCCGTGACGTTCTTCACGAACTGGGAAGTGCGACCGGGGGCCCCCGACTTTCCGGGGGACGGCACCGTCGCCGTGACCGCCGGAAAAGGCGACGATCGTTGGATCGCGTCGAAGTTCCGCATCGACGACCGACGCCGGGACATCTGGGCCCCGTCGGAGCAGGAGCAATTGCAGTCCGGTGCGTTCGACGACACCGCGGATCTTCGTCTCGCGTGCACCGTGACGCCCGCGCCGGGGACGGATCTCGTCATCCTCGACATCGTCGACCCGCTCGTTTCCGATCGTCCGATCCGTGCCGAAATCGGTGTCGAAGGCGGAACGGCACCGACGCGCCTCGTCCTCGGATTCGACGACATCGCGAAAGGTGCGGCCGCGGCATTCCGACTCCCGGCCGGGCGTCCGTCCGAGATCACTTTCGACCACGTGGACGGGTCGATGACGTTGCGGGTCGACGGTTCGATCGAAGCCGAGGCCGTCTACGAGGTCGCTCCGGTGGATCCGGGACGCAACGGAACGTCGGCGCGCGCGCGCTTCGGCGTCCGCGGCGGCAAAGCCGTGTTCGCGTTCCTCGACGTCCGCCGCGACACCTACTACCGCCCTCTCGACAACGGCATCACCGAGTGGAAGGTCCCCGACGGCCACTGGTTCATGATGGGCGACAATCCCCGCGGGTCGCTCGACTCCCGCGGGTGGCGCAAGTCGCGCATCAAGTTGGCGGACGGCCGCATCCTCGAAGGCGACGCCGAGGCCGTCTCCGATCGCCCCGACGTCCCGCGTTCGCCCTCGAATCCCTTCCCCGTGAAGGACGCCGGCGAGTTCCGCTTCGTCGACACCGAAGGCAACCTTTGGAATCTGAAGCCCGGCTCGTTCGACCTTCTCGATGCGAACACCGGCGACGTCCGTCTCGCGAAGGTAGGGAACGTCGACGACATCCCCGACTACGCATCGTCGTGCGCGTGGGCGCCGTTCGTTCCGGGAGACCACCTCGTCGGCTCGCCGACCATGACCTTCTGGCCCCCCGCGCGCATGGGTTTCGTGCGTTGAACGACGCGGTTCTCGAAGCGCAGGGGCTCCGCAAGACGTTCGGGACCCGACGGGTGGTGGACGATGTCCGGATTCGCGTCGGTCGCGGCGAGATCGTCGGGCTGCTCGGACCGAACGGGGCCGGAAAGACGACCACCTTCCGCATGCTCATGGGGCTCCTGCGCCCCGATACGGGCACCGTCGTCCTCGACGGCCGCGACATCACCGGAGAACCCGTCCACCGCCGCGCCCGTCTCGGACTCGGCTACTTGGCGCAGGAACCGTCCGTGTTCCGGACGATGTCGGTGCTCGACAACGTCGTGTCCGTCCTCGAATGGATGCCGGACGACGGCGGCGACCGCACGGAGCGGGCACGCGCCCTCCTCCGCGAACTCGGCATCGACCGCTTGGCCGAACGTGACGCGGGTTCGCTTTCCGGAGGCGAGCGGCGCCGTCTCGAACTTTGCCGCGTCCTCGCGCTCGATCCGAAAGTCATTCTGCTCGACGAACCGTTCAGCGGCGTGGATCCGCGGGCCGTCGAAGAAATCCAAGCGCTGATGCACGCGATGAAGGCGCGGGGCATCGGCATGGTGCTCACCGACCACAACGCCCACGAAACCTTGGCGATCACCGACCGCACGTACATCCTCGTCGGCGGCACGATCGCGGCCGAAGGCACCCCGAAAACGCTCGCCGCCGATCCCGCCGTCCGTCGGCTTTACCTCGGCGAATCGTTCGTTCTGAAGGACAACGCCGCTTCGGCGACGCCCCCCGCGCCGGACGCGTGACTTTCCACCACGCGCCCCCTACAATCCTCCACGCGTCCCGAACGAGGATCGCGCGTCCGTGACATAGACTCCCCGACGCGCCGTTTCTCGGCGGTCCTCGATTTTCGCGCCGTTTCCGGAGTTCCTCCCCATGCCCCCGACCGCGAACGTTTCCGATGCCGACGCCCGACCGCCGCAGACCGTTCCGATCCGCGACGCCGCGTACGACGCGGCCGCCGATCGCACCCGCGTGCTGATCGTCGACGACGAACCCGGCATCCGCCGCCCGTTGTCGATGTTTCTCGAATCGCAGGGATGTCACGTCCGCGACGCGGAAGACGTGACGACCGCGCTCGCCCATTTCGACCGCGGACTTTGGGACGTCGTCATCACGGACATCGCGATGCCCGGCAAGGACGGCATCGAACTTCTGCGTGAAGTCAAATCGCGCGATCCCGACGTCGAAGTGATCATGATCACGGGCTATCTCGACGTGCAGTACGCCATCAAGGCGCTCAAGATGGGCGCCTTCGACTACTTTCAAAAGCCCTTCGAGTTCGACCGCATCCTCGTCGCCCTGCAGCGCGTCGCCGAACGGCGCATGCTCCGTCGCGAAGCGCGTGAGGCGGATCGTCTCCGCATCGAACAGGGCGTGATGGCGAAAGCCGTCCTCGAAACCACGTTGGGTTTCGCGCGCGCCGTCGAAGAACGCGACCGTTGCAACATCGGCCACGGCCAGCGCACGGCGACCCTCGCGGCGATGCTCGGCACCGAACTCGGATTCGACGCCGAGCACGTGCAGAAACTCCGCGAAGCGGCCCTGCTCCACGACGTCGGAAAGATCGCGATCGACGACGCGATCCTGAACAAGCCCGGACGGTTGACCGAAGAGGAATTCGCGACGATCCGACGGCACGCCGAGATCGGCGACTACATGTTGTCTCCCGTCAGCTTCCTCGGCGACATTCGGAAGGCGGTCCGCCACCACCACGAACGTTGGGACGGCAAGGGCTACCCGGACGGACTCGCGGGGACGGACATTCCGCTCGACGCCCGAATCCTGACCATCGCGGACTATTTCGATTCGATCACGTCGATGCGTCCGTATCGCAAGCCGATGACGGTGGATCAGGCGGAAACGACCATGCGTGCCGACTTGGGCGCGTTCGATCCGGAACTCCTCGAAATCTTCCTTCGAAAGGTACGTTCGGTCCTCGCACCGACCTGATCGTCGGAGGTTGCCTCGCCCCCGGGGGGTTCCTATCGTGAGGGGTCCGCCTCCCGGGCGTCGGGACGCGGACGACGCGGGTTCGCCCCGCCCTCTTCCGATGAAAATCACCGTCTGCATGTGCCGGGTGCCGGACACCGCCACCCGCATCGTCATCGCCGCCTCCGGGACGTCGATCGAAACCCAAGGCGTGCAATACATCGTCAACCCGTTCGACGAGTTCGCCCTCGAAGAGGCGATCAAGTTGAAGGAGAAGACCCCCGGTTCGACGGTGACGGTGTTCACGGTCGGCAAGGACGACGCCCAAAAGGATCTGAAGACCGCGCTCGCGAAGGGTGCGGATGCGGCGGTCATCATCAAGGCGGACGGCGCGCTGGACGCCTCCGCGGTCGCCCGCCTCCTCGCCGACGCGATCACCGCGGCGGGCGGCACCGACGCCGTGTGGTGCGGCAAGCAGTCGGTGGAAGACGACGCCGCGGCGGTCGGCCCGATGCTGGCGGCGATGCTCGACCTCCCCTGCGTGACCCGCCTCGTCGGCTTCGAATCCGACGGCGCGACGTTCAAGGCGACGCGGGAGATCGAAGGCGGCCGCGAAGAAATCGCGGGCGCGTTCCCCTGCGTGTTCACCGCGGACAAGGGTTTGAACAAGCCCCGTCAGGCGGGTCTCAAGGAAATCATGGCGGCGGGCAAGAAGCCTCTGACCTCCACGTCGGGCACCGCGTCCGCGGCGTCCGTCGTCGTCGGTATGGCGCCTCCCGCGGAACGCCCCGCGGGACGCATCGTGGGCAACGGCGCTGCGGCCGTCGCCCCCGTGATCGATCTCCTCCGCAACGAATCCAAGGTGATCTGAGGCCGCCATGAAACCCGGAATCCTCGTTTGGCTTGAAGTCAAAGACGGCGCGTTCCGTCGCGCCTCCCTCGAAGCCCTCGCGTGCGCCCGTTCCCTCGCCGCCGCCTGCGGAGGCGACGTCGTCGCCGCCGTCACCGGCTCGGGCGTCTCCGCTCTCGCGCCCTCCGCGGGCGCCTACGGCGCGGATCGCGCCGTCGTCGTCGACCAAGGCTTCCTCGCGCGTCCGACCGTCGAAGGCCACGGCCGCGCGTTGGCCATGCTCGCGACGCACGTCGGCGCGGGCACGGTGATCGCGGCCGGCACCCTCGCGGGCCGCGATGTCGCCGCGTACGCCGCGGCGAAACTCGGAGCGGGCTACGCCGCCGATTGCACCGGTGTCCGCGTCGCGGACGGCCGCGTGGTCGTCGTCCGGCCCGTCCTCGCCGGCAAGGTCGTCAGCACGGTCGCGATCACGACCGAAACCGCGGTCGTCACCGTCCGTCCGAAGGCCTTCGAAGCCGCCGCCCCGACGGCGGGCAAGACCGTTCCGTGCGAAGCCGTCGTTCCGACCTTCGACGCGTCGCTCGCCCGCGCCGTCGCGGAAGCCGTCGTCGGCAACGCGACGGGCACCCTCGACGTCTCGGAAGCCGACGTGGTCGTCAGCGGCGGTCGCGGACTCGGTGGCCCCGAGGGCTTCAAGCCGCTGCAGGATCTCGCGGCTGTCCTCGGCGGCGCCGTCGGCGCCTCGCGCGCCGTCGTCGATGCCGGGTGGATCGATCACGCCGCCCAAGTCGGGCAGACCGGGAAGACGGTCGCCCCGTCGCTCTACATCGCCTGCGGGATTTCGGGGGCCATCCAACACCTCGCCGGGATGCGGACGAGCCGCGTCATCGTCGCGGTGAACCGCGACCCCGAAGCCCCCATCTTCAAGGTGGCGACCTACGGGATCGTCGGCGACGTGGCGGATGTCGTGCCCGCTCTCACGGCCGCCTTCCGCACGGCCCTCGCCTCCCGCTGATCTTTCGGCCCCCGAAACGCGCGCGCTCCGCCTCCGCGGCGGGACGCGCGCGTGCTACGTTCCGGGTGCCATGAGCGACAACGAACGCCCGCGGATCAACCCGAAGTCCACCCCCAACGATGCGCCGACCGCCAAGCCGGCGCCGAAGCCGACCGCCCGACCGGTGACGACGGTGGCGCGCGCCCCGCGCGCCGCCGAAGCCCCGAAGAAGCCGCCGATCGCCCTGATCGGCGGTGCGGTGGTCGTCGTGGCGTTGATGTTCATGCTCGGCGGTGACGACAAGCCGGCCGAAACGGCTCCCACCGAAACCGCCGCTCCGAAGGCACCCGAGACTCCGAAGGCTCCGACCTTCGACGCCGCGGCGCGCATCGCGGAGATGAAGAAGGCGGCCGCTCCGGGCGCCACGGGACAATCGGCGTTGGCGAAGGCCTTCCAATCGGAAGCCGAGACCTGGAAGTCGAAGGGCGCGCCGTCGGACGCCGTCACCGCCATGCGCACCGCCGAAGCGGACGCTTGGGACGAGGTCCTGAAACTCGACAAGGACAACGCCGACGCCCGCGCCTATCGCGCGGAAGTGAAATACGGCAACGAACTCGAGGCCTACTCGTCGGCCCGATGGATGACCACGGACGAGCGCGACGCGATCCGCAAGACCCATCTCTCGATGCTCGAACAGGCGTCGAAGGAGAGCGGTTG
The DNA here is from genome assembly GCA_903916245.1 of uncultured Planctomycetota bacterium. GTDB lineage: Bacteria > Planctomycetota > CAIWVZ01 > CAIWVZ01. Next base: position 8,550 of record CAIWVZ010000391.1, read on the forward strand.
GGTACGCAAGACCGATTTCGATCGCCGCGTGAAGCCCGTCGTCGAAAAGCACGCGAAGGACAAGGCGGCTTGGGACGACATCGA
>CAIWVZ010000392.1 GCA_903916245.1 uncultured Planctomycetota bacterium
CCGACCAGTTCCTCGCCGCTCTCCGTGAAAGCCACGACCGACGGGGTGGTGCGATCGCCTTCCTGATTCACGATGACCTGAGGGTCACCGCCTTCAACGATGGCCACCACCGAGTTCGTCGTGCCGAGGTCGATTCCGATGATCTTCGACATGTGTGTGCTCCGGGGTCCACCCGCAGGCGGACGACCCGCGGAACCCCTAAGCAACGCGGATGCCCAAGGGGACTCTCGATCCCGACACCCTCGAATTTCCCCGAGATCGCCTCATTCGCACCGCCCGATCTCGTCGTTTTGGCACCGATCCGCCAACCTGAACGGGCAGGACTGACAGGTTGTCAGGGATCCTTGGCGAAGCCGTATTCCCGCAGCTTCCGATAGAGCGTCCGTTCGGATATCCCGAGGGCGCGGGCCACTTTGGCGCGATTGCCGTCGAAGCGTTTCAAATTCGCCCGGATGAGTTCCTGCTCGACACGTTCGAGCGTCATACCTTCGAACGTCTCGAACGGAACGATCGCGTTCGTGGACTTCGCGTCCGGAATGCCCGGCACGATGTCGTCGACGCGCAAATGGTCGCCCCGCGCCACGAGCACCATCGACTCGATGACGTTTTCGAGTTCGCGCACGTTGCCCGGCCAGTCGTGCTGCATCAGGATCCGAAGCGCGTCGGGCTCGATGCCGACGACGGGCTTTCCGTGACGTTCGGCGAACTGTTGAATGAAGCGCTCGACGAGAAACGGGATGTCGCCGCGGCGTTCCCGCAGGGCGGGAAGATGGATCGCGAAAACCTTCAGCCGGTAATAGAGATCCTGGCGGAACGTCCCCTTCTTCACCTCTTGTTCGAGGTCCTTGTTGGTCGCCGCGATGAGGCGCACGTCGACCGCGATGGGCTCGTTGCTCCCGACGCGGGTGATCTTCCTCTCCTGCAACACGCGAAGGAGTTTCACCTGCACGGGAAGCGGCATGTCTCCGACTTCGTCGAGAAACAACGTTCCCCCGTCGGCGAACTCGAAGCGCCCTTCGCGATTGCCCACCGCTCCGGTGAACGCTCCCTTTTCGTGCCCGAACAACTCGCTTTCGAGGAGATGTTCCGAGAGTGCGGCGCAATTGAGCGCGACGAACGGACGGTCCTTTCGCGGACTGAGACCGTGGATCGCGCGCGCCACCAGTTCCTTGCCGGTTCCGCTTTCACCGAGGATGAGCGCGGTGGCGTTGGTCGGCGCCACGGTGCTGACCAACTCGAAGATGCGCTCCATCGCGCTCGTCGTCGCGACGATCTCCCCCAATCCTCCGCGGTCCTTTCCCGCGGGGACGGCGACCGGAAGCGTGACCACCGGAGTCGGAGCCGCCTCCCGTTCGCGCTCGGGAGAACGCGCCGCGGGCGGAGGCGTCGACCGTCTGCGCGCGACCTCCGCGTCGACCACCTTGCGCACGTGTTCGTGATCGAGAGGCTTCGTGAAATAGTAGGCGGCGCCGCGATGCATCGATTCGACGGCGTCTTCGATACTCGCGATCGACGACACGAACATCACCGACGGCGGTTTCGACAATTCCTTCGCGTGCTTCAGCACGTCGAGCGCTTTGCGACCCCCGAGGGACGCGTCGACGAGCACGACCGCGTAAGTGCCGTTGGACAACGCACCGATCGCATCGGCGAGTGTCGCCACCTTGTCGACGGTGTAACCCGCGCGAAGGAGACGCGCCGCCAAGGGGTCGCGATGCGACTCTTCGGGATCGGCGACGAGGATCCGAGGCGTGGTCGTCATCGGGCGGGGGCCTTCGGAAGGCGAACGGTGATACACGTGCCCGCGCCCTCGGTCGAGAGACAACCGATGTCGCCGCCGTGCGCGACGACGACGTGACGGAGGAAGCCGAAAGCCGCGCGATCACCCGGTCCTTCGGGGAAGCCGGCGTCGAAAAGCCGTTCGGCCATGTGGTTCGGCAAACCCGCCCCCGTATCGATGAATCGAACGACCCATCCGGCGACGTGTTCTTCCGTCGTCACGGTGACCGTCCCACCCTGCCCGGCGGCGTCGACGGAGGAACGGAAGAGCGTCGAAAGCACCCACGTCACCGCGGCCGGATCGAGGGCGTAGTTTCCCGTGGCCTTCGCACCGAAGCGGACCGACACCACCCCACCGTTGCGTACATGCTCGACCGAGCCTGCGATCGCCTGATCGAGCAAGGCGTCGGGCGCCTGGGAACTACGATCCAACTCCGGCGGGACGGTCAGCCGCTCGTAGCCGACGGCGAGGCGCTCCGCGCGACGAAGTTCCTGATGCACCGCCTCGAGACCGGCCGACACCGGCGGAGCCGTCACGACTCCGAGTTTCATGAGTTCGTCCCGGAGGGCCCCGAGGTGCAAATGCATCGCCGAGGCCGAGGTCTTGAGACCCACGACGAGGGCGCGCAGCAACGCGAGGTCGGCCTGAGGAGAGGACGTCATTCGGCTCTCGAAATCTAACGTATGCAAAAACAGGGCCAATCGTCTTGCAACTTCCGGAGGCGGGTTTAGCCTCTCGGGTGATGCGCGTCGTCACGCCACAATCCGCCGAACCCGATGATCCGGCGCTCCGCGAAGCCGCGCGGGTGCTCGATGCCGGCGGTGTCGTCGCACTCCCGACGGAAACGGTCTACGGACTCTGTTGTCGATCCGCGTTCAAGGACGCGGTTGCGCGGATTTTCGAGATCAAGGATCGTCCGCCGGAGAAGCGTCTCCCGTTCCTCGTGCCGGACGCGTCGCGACTGGCGGATTTCACCAACGACCCGCCGCCTCGAGCGGTGAGACTCGCTCGCCGTTGGTGGCCCGGGCCGCTGACCTTGGTGGTCGGACCGGATCCCGAGTCGGTAGCGGTAAGAGTTCCGGAAACCGCGGTCACGCGCACCGTGCTCCGCCTCGCGGGTGGGCCCGTCCACGGAACGAGCGCCAATCTTTCGGGGCACGAAGCGGCGACCGACGCCCCATCGGTCGTCCGGGCGTTCAGCGGCCGGGCCGCGCCCGATCTCGTCGTCGACGGCGGAGCCTGCAAGGTCGGCCGCGAGTCGACGTTGGTGCGTGTCGCTCCGGACGCGACGACGTCGATCATCCGAATCGGCGCGCTGGCCCCGACGGATCTTCTCCCCGAAATCGCGGCGAAAATCCTCGTAGTTTGCACGGGAAACACCTGTCGAAGTCCGATGGCGGCCGCGCTGCTCAAAAGGGCTCTGGCGAGCGCTCTCCACGTATCCGAGGACGGCCTTCTCGAGCGGGGAATCGACGTGTCCTCGGCGGGAGTTTCCGCGTTCGACGGAGATCCCGCATCGTCGGGAGCCCGCCGCGCCGCGGCCCGTCGCGGGCTTTCTCTCGAGGCGCACGTCAGCCGATCGATCACGGGGTTGACCCTCGACGACTACGAATGCGTCTTCGGCCTGACGCCGGAACACGTCTCCGCGCTGCGCCGCCGATTCAACGTTGCGCGTGCGGACACCCTCGATCCCGACGGGCGCGGCGTCGCCGACCCGTTCGGCGGAGGCGACGACGACTACGAAGCGGCGGCGCGCGATATCGAAGCGGCCGTAGCGCGACGGTTGCCGACTCTCCTTCGACTTGCGCTCCCGAAGTAGCGACGCGCCCGACGCACCACGCCCGAAAAAGGGACCAGGCCCCGTCAGGAGCTACCCGACGGGGCCCGGCGAAGAAGAACTCGGAGCTCGAGAGGGCGGTTGGGGAGGGAAAAGAATCTCGTGCCGCCAGAGTCCTCATAGCCCAATCCTCTCGCCGTGCGGGGTCCGAGAATCGAGCCGCCCAGTTATACATCAACAACGGCCCCACACGCAATGTGGAAAAGTTTTTTTGCCGAGTCCTTAGTCCGCTCCCCCCCGAGATTTAGCCCAAACGGCTTTTGCCAATAACCCCCTCCGACGAACAAGACGCCGTGGATCGAGTGATCCGACGGCGTCTCAAGTTCGCACCCGAAAAAGGGTTACGCACTTTCAAGATCCGCTACGGCAACTTCTCCACCATGGCGCGTCGTTCGGTCCGTTCGCCCGGAGTCAGCACGACGTCCTCGACGAACGTCACCTTGTAGCCCGGGCGCACGAAGCGGATCTTCACGCGCTCCGCGGGGATTCTCGACAGGTTGACCCGACCGTTGAGGTCGGTCTTTTGCGTCGGGGTGTCGGCCTTCGCGTTCACGCGCGCCCCCGCCTCGTCGAAGATCGTGACGTCCAACGCCGGGATCGGTTCGCCGAACTGATCGACGGCGATGGTCGTGAGGGACGCCGCGGGCTTGACCACCTCGTTCCGCGTCAGGGTCTCCCCTTCGGCCACGGTGATGAAAGCGTTCGCCGGACACACCCACTGGTCCGACTCGTAGCGAAGCTGATACTGACCCGCCGCGACGCCGGCCAACCGCCATTCCCCCGACGCGTCGTTGCGCGCCTGCAACGACGGTGGGGCCTGGAGGCGCGCAGCTCCCGGAACGGGCGGATCGATACGGTCGAGGAATACTTGGACACCCGGGGTCGGCTGCCCCTTCGGATTCGTAAGTTTCCCGACGACGATCGCTCCCGACTTGAGGCGAATGGCGCCGACGTCGGAGGTCGAACCGTCCACCGTGACCTGCGGGCCCGTCGTCGGAGCGAAACTGCCCGACGAGACCAAAATACCGTAGGTGCCGGGCTCGAGGTCCTTCACGCGGAAGAAGCCGGCCTCGTCCTCGAACTCCGTCGCCACTCCCGAAAGCCCACCCGTGGGCGCCTTGCGGTCCGGTTGGCGAACCACGGGGATGATCGGATCGAGGGAGACGCTGAACTGCTTCACCGGCGCGCCCGCGGCGTCGACGACGAAACCGGTGACTTCCCCGAGGGGAAGCAGTCGGATTTCGATGCCCGACGTATCGGCCGCCACCTCGTCGATGGGCTTCGACGCGAGACGAGGTCGCGCCGTCGATCCCTTGAGGCGGTACCAACCGGGCAGCATCTTCGAGAGTTTGAAGGTGCCGTCCGGCCCCGCGACGGCGGACGCCACCGGATCGTCCTTCGACGATCCCCACGCTTCGACCAAAGCCCCCGCCGCTCCTTGACCGTCGGGAGTCAGCACACGCCCCGTGATCGCCTTCGCGCGCGACAGCGTCGCGTCGAGAGTCTGCACGTCCTCCGCGTCGCGCAACTGCACGGCCTGCGCGGTCACGGACACGTGGTCGGCCTCGTCGAAACGCAGCGTGTACTGCCCGGCCCAGAGCCCACGGAAGGCGTAGGTGCCGTCGGGGCCCGTCGTCTCCGCGAGGGACCCGGCCTGCCCCACATCGCTCGGAGGAACGAACCATGCGAGGGAGTAGGCGGGACGTTCGAGAGTGACCACGGCGCCGACCACCGGAACACCCGCGTCGTCGAGAACCTTGCCCGAAATGACGCCTCCGCGCGGCAGCTTGAACGTGAAGTCTTCTTTGATCTCGCCGGGCCCGCACACGATGTCGGGCGACGTTCCGAGGGCCGCGTCGCGATGGACCGCGACGACCGCGTACTTCTGCCCGACGTCGAGATCGCGGAGCAGGAAGCGCCCTTGCGCGTCCGCGCCCGTTTCGGTCTTCGGCAAGACCGAGTTGGTCAACATCGCGTTCCGCGCGAGCCACACGCGCGCCCCCGCGGCGGGTGATCCGTCCGGCAACGTCACGATGCCCGCGACGGCCCCCGACGGTTCCATGAAGAATTCGAGACGGTTCGGGCGTTCGGGGGTGGACTGCTCGGCGTCGGTCAGTTCACGCACGTCGGGAGGTGCGGAGAACCCCTTCGTCTCCAAAGAGAAACGAAGGCGGCCGCGCTTGATTCCGGTGATTCGGAACACTCCGTCGGAACCGGTCGTCGCGTGATACCGCGGGACGATGGAATCCGTGCCCTTGACGACGACATTCGCGAGCGGCTTCGAATCGCGACGATTGCGCACCACGCCCTCGATCACGAGGCCGCGCTTGAGCTTGAAGTCTTGGACGCTCGGTTTCCCCGAAGGAATCTCGCGGAATTCGTTGGCGTCTTCGTAGTCGACATGATGGAACAAGAACTGCACGTTCTTGTCCGGGACCCCTTCGTACGCGTAGCGACCGTCCTTGTCGGTGAAGACGTTTTCGTTCCAGCGGAACTGCGTCGGGGCGTCGGACGTCACTTTGCCCGTCGCGAACCATCCCTTCACGCGCACGCCCGCGATCGGTTGACCCGTATCCACGTCGACGACACGCCCGGAAAGCGGGACGCCCGACATCATCGCGAAGTCGACTTGGCGTCCGGTAGGGATCGTGTCCTTGAATTGGGAGATGAATCCGGGCTTCAAAGCCCGCATCGCCTGAACCTTTTCGCCGGGCGGCAGTCCCGTGAATCCGTAACGACCTTCCTTGTCGCTCGTGCTCGTCGCCACGACGACCTCGGACGCCCATTGATCGACCGGCTTCGTGCTGCCCTGCTCGAAGTCCCAACGAATGATCTGGATGGTGACATCGGAAAGCGCATTTCCGAACGCGTCGCGAACGACACCCTCGATGGCGTCGGGCGTGGCGGCGGGACGCACGGGAGCCAACGTCATCACGGCTTCCGTTTTGGCCGGTGCCGAATCGGGACGCGACGTCGCAACCTCGTTCGGACCCGTCGGTTGCGTCGGAGCATGCCCGCCGTCGAGCAACAACGACACGCCCCAGGCCGCGAGGGCGACGACGACGAGAATGAGAACGACGAGCGGGCCCTTCGACGGGGCTTGGGACGGCGCGGAGGGAGCGTTCATACGGGGGTAGTCCTCGAGGGCGGAAACGTACCTACCCTAGAACGTAGCGCGGTGGCAAGGGCTCCGCCCATAAAAAAACGCGCGGAGGCGGCGGAAAAGCCTTCTGAAGCACCGGGGACGGGACGTCCGAAAAGGGAACGAGAGTCCCCGTCGAGCGCCTTCATGCAGGAAAATCGCCACTTCCCCCGCGTCGCCGCCCAATGCAACGTGAAGTACCGCCTCGTGGGCGACGATCCGCAGTTCCTCGACATGACGCGTCGGGACGGCGTGGTGCAAAACATCTCGGGTGGAGGCGTTTGCGTCGAGGTCCACGAAGCGCTGAACGCCGGGACGATGCTCGCGGTCGACCTCGAGCTTCCCGGTCTCCCGACGTCCGTCATCGCACTCGGCAAGGTGGTCTGGTGCCGACCCGCGCCCCCGACCTATGAAGCCGGCATCGAGTTCTGGTGGATCGGATGGCGCGACGAAGCCGCGCAAACGCAGATCCGCCGCTTCATCGCCCAAAAGCTCCGATCCGACGTGACCACGAAAGCCTAGGCGTCGCTCTCGGCTCCCGCGTAGAGGGCGGCGATACGATCGGCGAGGCGCGTTCGATCGAACCGTTCACGAACCTCACGCACGACACTCTCGGCGAGGCGTGGCTGCGCGAGGCTCTCCTTGACGGCCTCGGTCAATGCGGTCGACGTTCCCTCGACGACACGCCCACCGCCGGGCACGACGATCCCCGCTACGCCGCCGACGTCCGGTGCCACGACC
>CAIWVZ010000393.1 GCA_903916245.1 uncultured Planctomycetota bacterium
ATCGACGTCGTCACGTCACTCGCCGGCGTCCTTCTTCCGGTCGCCTTGTTCGGCTGCTCGATGCGGTTCGCGGACGAGTTCCGCAAGGGTACGAGTGCGACCTCCGACCGTCGCACGACGTGGGTCGCCGCGACGCTCTTTCTTTACGTCGTGTTCTTTTCCGGGGCGGCGTGGATGCGAGGCGCTCCTCCGTTTTCCGGAGTCGCCGGCTTCCTGACCTTGCTCGGCTTCTACCTCTTCGCGATTCAAGCGGTCGTCGAGCGCCTCGGCGGGGCCAAGCCGCTCGCCGTCTTCGTCGCCGTTCCCGCGTTCCTTCTCGAGACGACGGCCGCGGCCATGCGGGCGTCGGCTCCACCCGAGGAGACCGCGAAGCGCGGACTGCTCTTCACGGTCCACATCGTGACGATCGCCGGATCGTCGGCCTGTCTTCTGCTCGCGGGCGCATGCGGCATTCTCTATCTGGTTCTCGATCGGTCGATGCGGAAGGGAACGTTCGGCGTGGTCTTCGGAGGGCTTCCGGATCTCGCGGAGCTCGGAGCGACGTTGCGCGGGACCGCGCGTGTCGGGTTCGTCCTCATGACCGTGGGCTACAACCTCGGCATCTGGCTCGCCCACGACGAGAAGACCACCGGATTCCGCTACACCGACCCCACCGTTCTGCTCACGTTCGCCGTCTGGCTCCTCTTCGGAGTGATCGCGGCTCCGTCCCGCATCCGGCTGCTCGGCGGTCGCGCCGCGGCACGCGCCGCCGCGGGAGGCCTTCTCGTCATCGTCGTCCTCATCGTGATGTCCGCCATTCCCGGAATTTCATTCCACCGTTTCACCTCATGACGGTCGTACCCGACAGCGCTCTCGTCCTCGTCGGCGTCTCCCACGAGTCGGCGGGGCTCGATGTTCGGCAACGCTGCGCCGTCGAGAAGACGGGGCTCGAAACCGCGCTCCGCGAACTCCGGGACCGATCGGGGGTGGACGAGGTCTGCATCGTTTCGACGTGCAATCGGACCGAGGTGCTGCTCATCGGTCCCGACGCGTCCGTCCTCGAAGCGACGGCGCGCGAGACCCGCTTCTCGGGCGTCGACTCCGAGATCTACGTTCATCACGGCGCGGCGGCCGTTTTTCACCTCTTCGGCGTGTGTTCCGGACTGCACTCGATGGTGCTCGGCGAATCCGAGATCCAGGCGCAGGTGAAGGAAGCGCTCGGTGCGGCTCAAGCGGCGGGAACGACCGGCCCTTGGATGGAATCGCTGTTCCAACATGCGTTGAAGACGGGTAAGAGAGTGCGGACGGAGACGGCGATTTCATCCGGAAACGTCTCCGTCGCGTCCGCCGCCGTGGACTTGATCGCGCGCGTCCACGGGCGCTTCGACCGCGTCTCGGCGCTGATCGTCGGAGCGGGGGAGACGGGAGTCCGCGTCGGCACGCATCTGCGTGCCCGCGGCATCGGGCGTCTCACGTTCACGAATCGGACGCTCGCGCGTGCCGAAGCCGCCGCCCGCGATTTGGGCGCCGAGGTCGTCCCATTCGACGCGCTCGCGCCCGAGATCGACCGCCACGACGTGGTGGTGGCATGTGTGGAAGTGGAGCGTCCGGTGATCGACAAGGCGTTGCTCGACGGCGCCCGGGTGCGTCGGGGGGACGTCCCGAAGGTCTTCATCGACGTCTCGGTGCCGCGCGCGGTCGCGGTGGACGTCCGCGACTGGAAAGGCGACGGCATGCTCTTCGATCTCGACGCCCTCGACGCCGTGGTGGCCCGCAATCGCGACGCTCGCAAGGCCGAACTCGGCAAGGTCGACGCCATCCTTCTCGAAGAGACGCGCAAGCACCTGGGTGTCCGTGCCTACGCGGCGATGGCGCCCGCGCTCACGACCCTCGGGGATCGGTTCGAAGAAATCCGTCTCGAGTGGCTCGCCAAACGCGGTGCGGGAACCGACATCGACGCGGCGTCCCGCGACTTGGCCAATCGACTTCTCGCGGTGGCGCTCGCATCCGTCAAGGAGGGCGCCCGCTTGATGACCTCGGTGGAAGCGGTCCGCAAGACGTTGCGCGGGCAATCCTGGAAGGAGACGCCGTGACTTCGATACGCCTCGCGACGCGTGGAAGCCCGTTGGCCCTGTGGCAAGCGGAGACCGTTGCCTCGATGCTTCGCTCGACCGACTCTTCTCTCGACGTGCGACTCGAGATCGTCAAGACGTCCGGAGATGTCGTGCTCGATCGCCCGATTCCGGAACTCGGCGCCACGGGGGTCTTCACCAAAGAGGTGGATCGTCGTGTGGTCGAGGGTCGGGCGGATGCCGCCGTCCACAGTTTGAAGGATCTGGCGACCCTGCTCGAAACCGGGCTCGTTCTCGGTGCCCATCTTCCGCGCGGGCCCGTGGAAGATGTTCTCGTCGCGCCGATTCATCGCACGCTCGACGCGCTTCCGAAGGGAGCCGTGGTCGCCACGGGCAGCCTGCGTCGCCGAGCGATGCTGTTGCGCGCGCGGCCGGATCTCGTGGTCGTGGGTTCCCGTGGAAATGTCGCGACCCGCATCGCCAAGGCGGACGGCGTCGGCGTTCACGCGACCGTCCTCGCGCGCGCGGGGTTGATGCGTCTCGACGCCGAGTCCGCGATCACCGAGGTGCTTCCGACGTCGTTGGTACTCCCGGCGGTCGGCCAAGCGATCGTCGCCGTGACGTGTCGCGGCGACGACCTGTCGACGCGTGCGCGCCTCGCCGCGATCGACGATCCGGTCGCGCGTGCCTGTGCCGCCGCCGAGCGCGCCCTTCTGCGGGCGCTGAGAGCGGGGTGTCACGCTCCGGTCGGCGGTTTCGCCGTGGTCGTCGACGGGGTGTTGCGCCTCGAGGGGCGGGTGTTGGATGCGAACGGATCGCAGTCCGTCGAAGGGTTGGCCGTCGGATCGCCCTCCGAAGCGGAGTCGATCGGCGAGCGTTTGGCCGAAGACATGGCGCGACGCGGTGCCGCGCGGTTGCTCGGAGGCCCCGCGTCGTGAGACGCGTCGTCCATACGGGGCCGGAAGACGGTGCGGATGCGCATCTCGCCGCGTTGCGCGCGTCGGGTTGGATCGCCGACGCCCTTCCGTGTCTCGAATTGATCGCCGAGGAACCGGACTGGGTGCCCGATGATCGGGGTTACGACCTCGCCGTCGTGACGAGTCGTGCGGCCGTCCCGTGGCTGTTGCGCCATCGGGGCGGGATCTCGCGTCTCGCGTGCGTCGGCAAGACGACGGCGGAGCGTGCCGCCCGCGGCGGTTGGGCGGCGGAGATCGTCGGCGACGGCGGTGCGGAGAGTCTCGTGGACCGTGTGCTCGAAGGGGGCCGGCCGCGTGCGGTTCTGTAGATCGG
>CAIWVZ010000394.1 GCA_903916245.1 uncultured Planctomycetota bacterium
GTCGCGCGTGAAGCCGCGGCGCGCCGCGAATCCAAGGCGACGCCGTCGTCCGATATCGCGCCGTTGCGGGCAGGCTGGGCCATCGACGCGATCAAGTCGCGCGGACGTCGCGGGATCATGCTGCAATTCCACGCACGCGACGCCGACGACGGACTCGGCGCGGCGATTCCCGCGGATGCCGCGGCCCTCGCGACGGCGGAAGGCTCGGACGACCTCGTCCTCAACGAACTCGCTCCGGTCGCCGGAGGTCGCGTACGCCTCGACCGCGGCGGCGGCTTCGCGAAGCCCGTCGGACCTTGGCTGCTCGAAGGCGACGCCATGGAACGCTGCCTCGGCCCGCTCTTGGCCGACGGTCGTCTTTGGTTGACCGCCGAAGGAAAAGACCCGGTCAAACTCGTCGCGGCGTCCGCTCCCGCGGACTTCATCATCCGCGTCGACGACGCGGGCGACGACGGGCACCCGGTCCGCGGCATCTTCCGTCGGGACGGCACCGAGATCCCGACGCGCGACGCGGAACTCGTCATCACCGGACGCCGTGCGTGGTTGGTTCACGGTGGCGTGATCGGCCCCGTCGAGACGCGCGACTCGGGCGACTGGCTCGCGATGTTGACGAAAAAAGACCTCCCCGCCGTTCCGAAAGGCGGCGTGGACGCCTTCCTCGCACGCCTCTCGGGACTCGGCGCGCTTCCGCGTTTGTGGCTTCCGGGCGACGTCGAACCGTTGCCCATCGTCGCCGCGGAACCCGTGCCCGTCCTCACGCTCGCGCGCGAATCCCGCGAATTGGCCGGGTCGCTAGGTTGGCGCTACGGCGGCGAAATCCTCACAGGCGTCGGTGCGAAGTGCCTGATTCTCGACCTCCCCGGACGTCGGCAACTTCTTCGCGATCCCGACCGTGAAGCCGCCCGCCTCCCCGACCTCGCGGCGGCGGGGCTCGTCGAAGATCCCGATCGTTTCGGACGCTTCCGCGTCTCGGGCCGCACGCTCGAAGAAGCGGTCGACCATCTCCTCCGAAACGGCTTCGAAGTTCGCCTCGACGGAAAATCGCAACGACGCGGTCGGCGCGGCGCGGTCAAGATCAAGTCGGGCATCGACTGGTTCGAACTCGCGGGTACGGTCGACTTCGGTGGTGCGGAAATGCCGCTTCCCGGGGTGCTCGAAGCCCTTCGCAAGGGCAAGACCACCATCGCTCTCCCAGACGGATCCGAAGGCATCCTCCCCGGAGAAGCCCTCCGCGCCTTGGCGCTCGCCGACGAATTGGGCACCCGCAAGGGCGACGCCATCCGTCTTTCGAAGACGCAGGGGGCCGTGCTCGCCGTGCTCGCGGAATCTCCCGACGCCGGGATCCCGACCGACGCTCTCGAGGAGGTCCGCGGCCACCTCGCATCGTTGCTCGTACCTTCGGACGCGGCGCCGCCCGAAGGGTTCTCCGGCGAACTGCGCCCCTATCAACGGCGCGGACTCGCATGGCTGCGGGCTCTCGAAGCCGCGGGTTTCGGCGGCATCCTCGCCGACGACATGGGTCTCGGAAAAACCGTCCAAGTCCTCGCGTGGCTCGCCGACCGCGCGGGCAAGGACGGCCCTCCCGATCTCGTCGTCGCTCCGCGATCGCTCGTCTTCAACTGGGTGCGCGAAGCCGCGCGCTTCGTTCCGGGACTTCGCCTCCACGTTCACGCCGACCTCGGCAAGGACGAACGCGGCACCGACTTCAAAGGCGCCGACGTCGTGCTGACCACCTACGGGCTCTTGCGGCGCGACGTCGACGCGTTGTCGAAAGTGCGCTTCCGTCGCGCGATCCTCGACGAGGCGCAGGCCGTCAAGAACTCCGCGTCGCAGAACTCCCAAGCCGCGTCGCTCGTCGACGCCGGATGTCGCATCGCGATGTCGGGAACTCCGGTCGAAAATCGCGCCGAAGAAATCTGGTCGCTGTTCCGTTTCGCCGCGCCCGGACTGCTCGGTCGCGAAGCGACGTTCGGAAAACTCGCCCGCGCGGACGGCACCCGCGCGGCCCTGGCCCGCGTGATTCGCCCCCTCGTGCTCCGCCGTACGAAGGAAGCCGTCGCTCCCGATCTCCCCGATCGGATCGAGCAGACGATTTCGTGCGCGCTGTCCGCCGAACAGGCGGCCGTCTACGCGAAGATCCTCGACGCCGCCCGCGATACGGCGAACGGGGTCGGCGATGGAGCCGACGGCACGCGCGCGCTCCACGTCTTGGAAGCGTTGACGCGGCTGCGACAGGCGGCCTCCCACGCGGGCCTCGTCGATCCGGCCCTCGCCGATGCGCCGTCGGGAAAATTGGACGTCCTCCTCGACGGCCTCGACGAACTCCGTCAGGAAGGCCGCAAGGCGATCGTGTTCTCGTCGTTCGTGAAACTCTTGACGATCGTGCGCGCGAAACTCGACGCCGCGGGCGTCGACTACGCGTGGCTCGACGGCAGCGTGAAGGACCGCGAGACCCCCGTGAAGCGCTTCCAGGAAGATCCGCGCTGCGGTGTGTTCCTCGCGAGTCTCGGCGCGGGAGGCCACGGCCTCAATCTGACCGCGGCGGACACCGTCTACCTGCTCGACCCGTGGTGGAATCCCGCGGTCGAAGCGCAGGCCATCGACCGCGCGCATCGCATCGGCCGCAAGGGCACCGTCTTCGCGGTACGCCTCGTCGCCGAAGGCACCGTCGAAGAACGCATGCAGGAGTTGAAGGAAAGAAAGCGCGACCTCGCCGCGAAACTTCTCGCGGGCGAAGACGGCGCGTCCGCGCTCAGTCTGTCGGATCTTATGCTTCTGCTCGGCTGATTCCGCACGCGCCCTCGGCGGCGCGGTCGATCACGAGCGCGGCGAGCCGTGCCCGTTCACCGATCGAGCGCAGCGACACCCATTCGTTCGGCGTGTGGATCCCGTCGCCGACCGCACCCATCCCGCACACCACGGATTTCCCCGCGGCGGCCGCCCACACCGCATCGCTCGAACCTCCGCGGGATTCTTCGGAGATCCGGAGATCGAGATCCGTCGCGGTTTCCACAACGAGCGTCGCGGCCTTCGCGACCGCCGCGTTTCGCGTCATCGGCGGGCGCGACCAACGCGCCTTCGGCATCGACCGCACGAGGGCCTTCCCGCTCGGTCCGCGCAGCATCGGCTCGGCCGCGATGTCGGTGATCAGTTCGTCGAGTTCTTCGCCCGTGGCTTCGTCGGGGAAACGCCAGTCGATCGTCATCGTCGCTTCGGCGGAACGGTGTTCGCCGCGGTACCGCCGCGTATCAATCCGACGTTGACGCTCACGTTGCGCCCCTCGTCGTTCAACGCGTGCAACGCGACGACCTTGTGCGCCAAGTCGAGAATCGCGCTGGCTCCGCCTCCCCATCCCGTGTGCGCGGCCGCGCCCTTCGTGACGAGTTCCATGCGGCCCATGCCGCGGCGAGCGGTGACGAACGTCGAGCCGCCGTCCTCGGTCGGGCGTCCACATTCGAAGACCAGCGTGAGATCCGCCTCCGAAGACTCGCCTTCGAGAATCTCCCGCGACGTCGTCGATCCGATTTCCTCGTCGCCCGTCAGCAACACCGTGATCGAACGCCCGGCGAGCCGCTCGGCGCGCGCCAACGCTTCGAGCGCGCTGAGGATGACGACGATCCCACCCTTCATGTCCGCCGCTCCGGGGCCCCGCGCACGGTCGGGATCGTCGTCGGAAACGACGAGTCCGGAGAATCCCCCGTCCTTGGGGTGAACCGTATCGGTATGTCCGATCAGGAGGATCCGAGGCCCTTGCCCGAAAAGCCGCGCAACGAGGTGTCGGCCCTCGGTTCCGGTCACCACAACCCCGGTTTTGAAGCCGAGATCCGTGAAAAACGGTTCCAGCCCGTCGACCATCGCATCGACCCCCTCCTTGTCGCGCGAGGGAGACGGGATCTCGACCAGCGTGCGTAGGCGGGAAAGAAGTTCGTCCGGCTCCGAAACATGGGAGCAGATCGAGCGTTCAACATCGGTGAGCGACATGGAAACCCCCGGGTGTGCCGAGGGTCGACCCTAGCACCCGCCGACGTTTCGGCGGGGTTCGCCCGGACAAGGAGGCCCGATGACCCGTTCCCGTTCCGTCATTCTCGCCGCGCTTTGCGCGAGTTTCTTCGCGGTGACCGCCGTGGCGCAGGATCCGGCCCCGCAACCGCCGCGCCCCGGCCAAGGTGGTCAGGACCCCGGTGAGCGTCCCCGCGGCCGCCGTCGCCCCGATGCCGGACGCCCGCAGACCGAAGATCCGCGCGAACGTCCGGACGGCCGCAACCCGGGCCAAGACCCGCGCGAACGCCCGTCGTCCCGCCCGAATCGGCCCGGACGCGGTCCCGGTCAGCCCGGTGGCGAACGTCCGCCGCGCCCGCCGCAAGCGGACCCGAACGGCGAAGACCGCCCGGGTGAACCGATGCCGCCGTCCGAAGGCGGTCGCACGAATCCCCGCGGCCGTCGCCTTCCTCCTCCGGGTCCGAACGGCGGCCCGATGCCCGGCGGCAACGGCGGTGGCAACAACCGCGGCGGCGAACGTCGACCGGCACCCGGCAACCGTCCGGGTGGTCAAGGTGGACAGGGCGGCCAAGGCGGCTGATCAGCGCCTTTCACGTCCGTGCACGGCCGTCGTTCTCGCGAACGGCGGCCGTCGTCGTTTCAAGCGACCGCCGTACGTCGTCGGTGCACGCGACGTTTCCAACGGGGGTCCGTCGATTCTCTCGCCGAGACGAGCCGATCGTTCCCCGTGACTACGATCGGCGCATGCGGATCCTCGCCGTCGTGGTGTGCTTGGCATCGATGCTCGTCGGACGTGCGCAAGACGCGACGTCGTTCACCGTGCGCGCGAACGCTCCGGCGGCGCGTACGTGCCGCGTCTTCGTCCTCGCGGGACAGTCCAACATGGAAGGTCCCGCGGTCGTCGATCTCGA
>CAIWVZ010000395.1 GCA_903916245.1 uncultured Planctomycetota bacterium
CCGGAAATCGAAGCCGGATTGACCGCCGAACCCGTCGGCACCCTCGAGTTCCTCGCGTGGAACCTGCGGATCGAACGCCTTTACAACCTGTGGATCGACGGTACGCTCTGAGCCGAATCCGACGGAAGTTTCATGACCGACACCACCAGTTCCCACGAGCCCTCGGGCTCCGGCTCCACCGACCTCGTGCCGATCGTTGAGGGCATCCTCTTCGCCTCGCCGGAGCCCGTGAGCCTCGCGCAGCTGCATCGCATCCTCGGTGAGGACACGAGCGTCACCGATCTGCTCGATGCGCTGAATCGCCTCGCCACGGCCACCAACGGGTCGGCGCGGGGCGTCGTCCTCGCTCAGGTGGCGGGCGGGTGGCAATTCCTCACGCGGGAGAACCTTTTCCCGTGGGTTTCGCGGGTCGCAAAGGTGCGTATCGAGGAACGTTTGACGCCCGCCGCGATCGAAACCTTGGCGGTCGTGGCCTACAAACAGCCGATTACCCGCGCGGAACTCGATGCTTTGCGCGGCGCCCAGTCGGGCCAACACCTCCGGAGCCTCATGGATCGGGGCCTCGTCCGGACGGTCGGGAAGGCCGATATCCCGGGTGCGCCGTTCCAATACGGAACGACCCGCCAGTTTTTGCGCCAGTTCGGCCTGAAATCTGTCGAAGATCTACCGGGAGTCGAGGATCTCAAGCGCCTCGCGAGAGGTGAGCCGTCGTAACGTGCGACGGTTTGAACCCCGACCCCTCATCTCCTAACATTCCCCTCCCCGCGTGGACCGAGGATGGTGTGCCATCTTCCTGCGCGACAGGGGTTTGCTTCCGCACGGCGGAGACATTTTGATGTTCGACTTCATGAAGCGCTACCAGGCGCCGATTCTCTGGTTCTGCGTCATTTCCTTGGGTGGCCTCGGTGCATGGGCCACGCTGAGCGACAGCATGCGCGGTTCAAGCGGCCCGACCGGCGACATGGGCACGTTCAAGCTCCCGAGCGGCGAGGCGGTCACCGTCTCGGTCGAGGGCTACTACACGGTGGCCCCAGGAACTCGACCGCAACCTCCGTTCGAAGCAGCAGGTCGCGAATCAGATTCAGGTCCAGTACGAAGACGATCCGCAGGTCGTCTGGTCGTACCTCGTGCTCAAGTCGCTCGCGAAGGAAGCGGGCGTGATCGCCACCGACGGCGCGATCGTCGCGTCGATCAACGAAGCACGCGCCGCGCAGCCGGGTGCCGACCCGGTCGACGTCAATCTCTACAAGCGCAGCCCGGAAACGGTGCGTGAGCTTTATCGCGACCTCACCGCGATCCGGACGTTCCGCACGCTCTCCGATCGCGCCCGTCCGTCCGCGACGTACGAACAGGTGTTCGAGCGCTTCAAGCAGGACTACGAAAGCCTGCGCGCGAAGTACGCCTGGTTCAATATCTCGAAGGACGACGTGAAGGTCGATCCGGCGAACGCCGAAGACCGCACCACGCTCGCGAAGTACCTCGCGGACGACGCCACGATCAAGGCGGCGAATCGCGTGCCGGATCGCATCGACGGTCAGGTCATGTACGTGCGTACCGCCGACATGGACGACGCCGCGCTCGAAAAGGCGTGGAAGGACACCTACGCGGCGTTGGTCGCCGGCGCCGGTCTCACGGTGACCGACGAGCAGGCGAAGAATCGCTACAACGCGTTCCCCGAGTCGTACGCCAAGTTCGCCGAAGCGGCGGCGAAGGCCCGTCAAACCACGACGGATTCGAAGCCCGCGGACAACCCGACGGAATTCGACCTCGTCAAGGAACGCGTGAAGAAGGAATACCTCCTCGCGAAGCTCGCCGAAAAGGCGTTCGCGGAGTGGAAGGGCGGCGGCGACGGCAAGGCGATCGCCGACAAGTACGGCTTCCGCCTCGCCGACGTCAAGAATCTCGACTCGATCAAGATTCAACAGCACCCGGACTTCCCCTCGTCCAACGCGGCACTGCAGGTGTTCCAGCAGATCCGTGAAGGCAAGTTGACCCCGCCCGCCGTTCTCGACGCCGTTTTCTCGGACGCCTACGCCTGCAAGGGCGCGGTCGAAGAGCCGGGTTCGAACGTCGCGGTGTGGAAGGTCACGGCCTTCAACGCCGAACGCGAGCCGACCCTCGACGACGAAGGTGTTCTGACGAAGGTCGTTGACGCCTGGAAGGCCAAGAAGGCCGGCGAAATGGCGCAGACCAAGGCCGAAGCCTTCCGTAAGGCCGTCGACGATCGCGTCGCCGAAAAGCTGAAGTCGAAGCTCGAGGATCTCGAGAAGGGCCGCGTCGCCGCGATCGAGAACCGCATCAAGGAAAAGAACCTGTCCCGCGACAAGGCGTCGGACGGCGTCGCCATTCTCGAAATCGAAAACGAAGAGAAGAAGAAGCAGGAAGAAGCGTCGGAAGCCGCGAAGGCGTCCGTCGAGGCCGAAGCTTTCGCTTCGGTCGCGAAGGAACAGAACGTCGACGTCCGCGATACGGGTTGGCTCCGCCGCTCGAACGGCGGCCGCGACGCCCGCTTCACCGCCGACGACAAACTCGACGGCGACGAGCGCGCCGCCCGCTTCTGGCGCAAGACGTCGCGTCTGAACGCGTTGGCCGAACTCAAGGAAGGCCGCATCGGCATGCTGCAACTCGAAACGGCGTGGGGCGCTTCGGCGGTCCCGCTGCTCGAGGCGCGCCGCGCCGCGACGGTCGACGAGATGTGGGCCGCGTCGAAGACCAACATCGATCAGATCAAGCAGCGCGTCGCTCCGACGACGCCCGGCTCCGCCGCGTTCACTTGGGAAAACCTCAAGAACAAGGCGTGGGTGGATCTCAACGCTCCCGACTCCGACAAGGACATCGAGGCGCGCAAGGAAACCGCCCGCAAGGAAGCCGAACGCAAGGCGGATCGCGAGAAGAAGCAGAAGGCCGCGGACGAAGCGCGTGCCACGAAGCTCGTCCGCGACGCCATGAACGATCGCCCCGTCGGCCCCGGCGAGGGTTGGTGATCTAACGCGGTTCCGCCGGATCCTTCGGCGGAACGAGATCGAAGCCGCTGCCGCCCCCCGGGCGACAGCGGCCGATTCTTTTTAGGCCGAGCCAAGTGCCCGCGACGGGACCGTGAGTGCGGATCGCCTCCACCATGTAGGCGGAACAGGACGGGTGGAAGCGGCACCAAGCGGGGAGGAGGGGAGAGAGCGTCCATTGGTAGAGACGCACGCACCCGATCAGGATCTTCCCGATCAACGGGCCGCCACCTCCGCGATCCGTCGGACGAGGGTATCGAAGGACTTCGCGGCGATCGCGAAGTCTCCGGCTCCCGCCGGGTCGCGGGCCACGACGACGAGATCGAGACCGGTCGGGAGGTCGGGCCGACGCAGCCGGAAGATCTCTCGGAGCACGCGCTTCACCCGGTTTCTGTGGACGGCACCGATGCCCCGGATCGTGATCGCGAGCCCGAGACGCGTCAGCGGAAGTCCAGTGCGGCGGAACGCGATGTCGAGCACGTGGTCGCGAACGCCCCGCCGCGCCGCGCGAACCGCCCTGAATTCGGCGGGGGTACGCAGTCGGGCCGCTTTCGGGAACCGATGACGACGAGGGGCTTCCATCTCGGGGCGACGTTATCAGAAAACGCGCCCGCTTTGCTAACGTCTCCCGCCATGACCGTTAACGTCCAAAATCTCATCAACGGGACTTGGTGCGCCAGCCGCACCGGTCGAACGCTCGCCCGCGAAAACCCCGCCGCCGCCCGGGAGACCGTATCTTCCGCGCCGCTCTCCGACGCCGCGGACGTCGACGCCGCGGTGAAGGCCGCGGTCGCCGCGTATCCGTCGTGGAAGTTGGTTCCCGCTCCGAAGCGCGGGCTCATGATCGCCGAGGCGGGGCGGATCCTCGCCGAACGCAAGGAGGCGTTGGCGACGTTGATGACGCGCGAGATGGGCAAGCCCATCACCGAGACGCGCGGCGATGTCCAGGAAGCCATCGACACGGCGCTTCTCGTCGCGGCTCAAGGCCGCTTCCTCGCGGGCGAAACGGTTCCGTGCGAACTGCCGAACAAGTTCGGCATGTCGATCCGTCAGCCGGTGGGACCGTGCGCGATGGTGACGCCGTGGAACTTCCCGGTCGCGATCCCGTCGTGGAAGATCTTCCCCGCGCTCGTGTGCGGCAACACCGTGGTGCTCAAACCGTCGGAACTCACTCCGGCGTGCGCCGCGGAATTCGTGAAGGCG
>CAIWVZ010000396.1 GCA_903916245.1 uncultured Planctomycetota bacterium
GACATGCCGTGGGCGCACGCTCGCCTTTGCGCGATGGCCGCACGTCGGCCCGGGGCGGTCCCACAGGACGTCGCGTGGGTGTCGGCCCGTCTCTTGGCCGCTCTTCAACCGAATATGATCGATGCGTTGGCGGACGCCACACGCGTGTTGCGGGACGACCCCACATCGTCCCTTCATCTGGTGGACACCGTGGTCGAACTCGGCGCGCGCCTCGGAAACGAATCCCGAGTTGAAGAAGTGCGCGGGGTTTTGCAGGGGTCGCGCTGACCTTCGGCCGAAACGGCTCGAGTTCGGGTAGACTTCGGTCGTCGTCGAGGATGGGCGCATCCCCAGCGACGGGTGTCCGGGCATGAAGATGATGATGGCCGCGGCGAGTCTCGCCGCGATGGTCGCCGCGCAGGCCGCTTTCGAATGCGGACCGACGGGCACTCTCGTCGCCGGACAGCAAAATTGTGAAGGCGTGTGGTGGAACGGTTTCGGCAACGCCTACGTCGACACCGCCGCCACGTGCGGCTTCCCGACGCAGGGCGCACGCTTCCTCCATGTCGAGGCGAATGGCCCCGTCGTCCTCAATCAAGGCGGTCCGTTTCCGCGGCCTCTTGCGGGCATCGAGGCCGAGGTGCGCATTCCGATACCGACCGGAGCCACCTACATCGGATTTTGCTGGGAGTTCATCAACGCGGAGGGCTTGGGAAACATCTACCTCGACGGGGGAGAGATCGCGATCTGTGATTCGGCGGGCAACGTCCTCGTCGCCCTCGCCTATGCCGACACGACGTCGCCACTCGCCACGTGTATGGGAACGCAATTCAACGCACCGTCGATCCTTCCCGAAGGTGCCAATACGGTGGCGACGCCCATCCCTCCGATGCCGCAGGGTGCCTATCTCTCGATCGTCGTGACCAACGGCAACGACAACTTCGCGCCGAGCAGCCTTCTCGTCGACGACCTACGGTTCGTGGCCGGCCCCGCGTGCACGTTCGGCCTTTCGATCGGTTCGCCGTGGCCGGGCGCCTTGTCGGTCGACGTGGTCGGAGGAACTCCGGGTAATCGTTGTCTTTCGTTCTTCACGCTGACTTCGGGAAACTTTCCCAACGGTTGGTTTCTCGGAATCGACATTCCGTTCCCGGAGTTGATTCTTGAACTCCAGACTCCGGTGCCTCCGTTCGCGATGACGCTCGACGCGTTCGGTGCCGCGTCGTTTCTGGTGCCGTCGGGCATTCCGCCGAACTTGCCCGTCTACGCCGTGTCGCTCGACATGGATCCGCTCGTGTTCCTCCCCGTGAACACGTCGCTGCCCGTCGTACACGTGACGCAGTAAGCGCCGCGTCGATTCAGGACTTCGGCGGATAACCCCACGTGCCGGAGATGGCGGCGGCCAAGCGCGCGATCGCCGCTTCCGCATCCGAGGCGGAGGTGAAGCCGCGTGTCATGACGACCAACACGTAGGGCGGCGCATTCGACGGGAAAACGATCGCCGCATCGTGCGCGTGCTTCGTGATCGAGCCCGTCTTGTTGGCGATGAGCGCACCCGGCGGCGACCCCCGTGGAATCCCGTCGCGGAACTCCTGCCGCCCCAAGATGCCCATCATGCGGTCGCACGCCATGCGTGACGCTGCGCGGTGGGTGTAGATCGCGAACAGAAGACGCGCCATGTCTCCCGCGGTGGTC
>CAIWVZ010000397.1 GCA_903916245.1 uncultured Planctomycetota bacterium
AGTCCCGAGCAGCAGTACGGGAGCGGACAGAAGGGTCATTACAAAGAGAAAAAGAGAGAGGACGTGTCTCATGGTGTTTCTGCAGGAAGGCATCGCCGATCCGAGTCGCAACCTTCGTTACGCTCTCCACGTCCTCCGACGTCTGCAATACGATGCCTGAGGAAATTCACGTTTATGACACGAATCGTTCCGAGTACGAAGAAGCTCCGACATGCATGACGTCGGATTGATCGCGACGATCGCCGCCGCGTTCGGATTGGCGTTGGTGCTCGGCCTTCTGGCGAGGCGCGTCGGGATGCCGCCGCTCGTCGGCTATCTGCTCGCGGGTGTGGCGATCGGGCCCGCGACTCCGGGTTTCGTCGGCGACGTCGGGTTGTCGCGTCAGCTCGCCGAGATCGGCGTCATGCTGCTCATGTTCGGTGTCGGCCTTCACTTCTCCGTCAAGGATCTGATGGAAGTGAAGCGCATCGCCGTTCCCGGTGCGATCGTGCAGATCGTCGCGGCGACGCTTCTCGGAGCCGGGGTGGCGCACGTGTTCGGAGCCCCCCTCGGCGAAGCGCTGCTCCTCGGTTTGAGTTTGTCCGTTGCAAGCACCGTCGTGCTGCTTCGAGGTCTCGAAACGGTCGGTCTCTTGTCGTCGATTCAAGGCAAGATCGCCGTCGGATGGCTCGTCGTCGAAGACCTCGTCATGGTGCTCGTGCTCGTCTTGCTTCCGGTCGTCGTCGGCGCCGGTGGTGCCTCCGACTCTTCGGAAGTGTTCCGGGCCGTCGGCGGAACCTTGATCAAGGTCGTCGGCTTCATCGCATTCATGATGCTGGTCGCGCGGCGGGCCTTGACGTGGCTGCTTCAACGCGTCGCCGCTTCCGGTTCCAACGAACTCTTCACCCTCGCGGTCGTCGCTTCGGCCGTCAGCGTCGCCTTCGGAGCGGCCGAACTCTTCGGCGTCTCGTTCGCGCTCGGGGCGTTCTTCTCGGGAATGGTGATGCGCGAATCCGAGTACAGCCATCGTGCGGCCCACGATTCGCTTCCGCTTCGCGATGCGTTTTCGGTTCTGTTCTTCGTCTCCGTCGGCATGCTGTTCGAGCCGGACGTACTTTGGACCTCGACCACGCAGGTGATCGCCGTGGTCGCCGTCATCATGGTCGGGAAGTCCCTGGCCGCCGTCGCGATCGTCCTCCTTTTCGGCTACCCCGTGGCGACGGCCCTGACGGTGGCGGCCGGGTTGGCACAGATCGGCGAATTCTCGTTCATCCTGACGTCCCTCGGCGTCGAACTCGGGATCCTCTCGAGGCATGTTCAAAGCCTCGTACTCGCGGGCGCCATCGTCTCGATCGCCCTCAATGCGTTCGTTTTCGGTTCGATCGGTCCCGTCAGTCGACGCTTGACCGCTTGGTTCCCGGCGTTGAAGCGTGGTGAGGGTGCCACCGAAGTCCGGGCGGCGAACGCTTCTCGGCATGCTCCGAGCGAAGCGAAGGGGGTGGTGCTCGTCGCGGGAGGTGGGCGGGTCGGAGCCGGCGTCGCCGACGCCGTCGCTGCGGCGGGGAACGCCGTCACGGTGATCGATGCCAACCGGGAACGTGCGGCGTCGTTCGCCGCACGCGGTTGGAGCGCGGTCGTCGGAGACGCCGGAGAACCGGCGACTTGGGCCGCGTCGGGGTTGGATCGCGCGAGCGCCGTCGTCGTCGCCGTTCCGGATATCGTCACGGCTCGGCGCGCGGTCACAGTCGTGCGTTCGCTTCGCTCCGACGTCCCCGTCGTCGTCCGTGTCCACGGAGACGAACAGGCGGCGCTGTTCCTCGACGACGGTGTCGGCGTTTTCCACGGGGATCAGGAACTCGCGCGCGGAATGGCCGCTCGGGTGCTCGCCGACTCCGAGTCGTTCCGACGTAACGCTATTTCCGCCGGAAGTTAGCGGTCGGGGCGACGACGCGACGTGATCGCCCCCTCGAATAGAGGGTTCTCGTCAACGGGAGAGGGGTAGGCTTCGACGTGGGCCCCCCTCGGTGATTCGGTCGACGATTTCAGGCTCGGACAGCACGACACGCCTCGATATTCTCCTTGGAGGCATCGTGGCGATCGGCATCGCCTTGCGTTTTTCATGCTCGTTGGACGATCACGACTCCTGCCTGTTCGTCGCGGCCGTCGAGCGTTTCAACATCGCCGAACATCGTCCTCATCCTCCCGGCTATCCGATCTACATCCTCGCCGCGAAAATGCTGACCGGTCTTTTCGCGACTCCGGAATCGGCCTTGGCGTTTCTGTCGGTCGTTTCCGCGGGACTCGCCGCCATGCTGCTGCCTCGACTCTTTCGTCGGATGGGAGCTTCGGACGCGGTCTCCTACGTGCAGGCCTTCGTGGTCGTTGTGACGCCGTGTTTTTGGCTGACCGGTTCCAAAGTGCTGACGGACATGCCGGGTTTCGCCGCGACGTTGATGTTGTGGATCGCTCATCTGAGGGAACACGACCCCCCGTCTCGAAAGATCGCGTTTTGGTTGGGCGTCGCCACCGGGCTCGCCTGCGGGGTTCGGGCCCACGTGTTCCTCCCGATGATTCCGTTTCTGCTGCGTGGGCCCGTTTTGTTGCGGCTCGCGGGCGCGGCTCTCGGTTTCGGCCTCTGGTACGGGGGCATGGCGTTGCACCAAGGTGTGGAGGCGATCGTCGCGGCGACCGAGAAGCAGGCGATGATGCGCTTCCACGAACCGAACGTTTCGGTGTTCGTCGGCGACGGAGTTTGGAGACGCGCCGTACGGTTCGCGAAGGGGTTCATGGAGGGAAGTCTCGGCTTGGCTCCTTGGCGCACGACGCTTTGGGTCGTCGCCGGATGTGTCCTCGCGTACACGCTGAAATGGATCGCGGGGATCACTTCGAAGGGGGAGTCGTTGCGATCACTGATTCGGACTCCGCGCGGAATGATTTTCGCCGCCGCCGCGTGCCAGTGCGTCTTCGTCTTTCTCTTCCTCCCCGCTCATCCGCGCTACTTTCTTGCCGCGCTTCCCGCGGTCGCCGTCGCGATGACGTTCGACCGAATCGCGTTCGGCGTCGTGTTGACGGTGGTCATCGGCGGGTTCACGTTCGAGCGCGCGCGTCTCCTTCATGAAGTGCCGCCCGCACCGTTTCAGGCCGTGCAGTGGATGAATCGGGTGGATCCCGAGGGAAGTACCCCTCTGCTCGCGGGGAAGATGTTCGCCTACGCCCGAGAGGCCGCGCCCGACCGCGTCGCGTCACGCGGGAGCTGGGATCCGA
>CAIWVZ010000398.1 GCA_903916245.1 uncultured Planctomycetota bacterium
CATGTACGCCTTGACGCCGTTCTCGATGTTGAACGAGTACCAAACGCACAGGATCGAGAGGAGC
This sequence comes from uncultured Planctomycetota bacterium, assembly GCA_903916245.1. Taxonomy (GTDB): domain Bacteria; phylum Planctomycetota; family CAIWVZ01; genus CAIWVZ01. Next base: position 65 of record CAIWVZ010000398.1, read on the forward strand.
CCCGCGAGGACGAGCAGCGGGAGCGAAATGCCGTCGACGCCGAGGAAGTAGTTCACGTTGAAGGCCGAGATCCACGTCCCGAACTCGACGTAGCGGATCTCCTTGGCGATGACGGTCGAACGGGCGACCCCGAGCTGCCACGCGTCGTGCCACGCATCGTAGGCGCCGCCCTTCACGAGGCGGTCCTTCATCGACGCGTCGAGCGCCTTGGGCTGGTTCTTCATCGGGTCGACGAGCAGTTGCTCGACGTCGCGACGGAGACCGGCGTCCGTGATCGTCGCGACGCGCGCGTTGGCGGCCGCCGACAAGGTCGCGTCCGCCGAAGCGCCTTCGCCCTTGTGGTACCCGATGCCGAGCATGCACAGCGGGACGAACGTGGCGATGGTCGTGGCCAACGCGACGCTGCGGATCAGACCTTTTTGGGCGCTCGGAAGGAGAAGAACGGCCAGCGCGCCGATGACCGGGATAAAGATCGAAAGCGTGAGAAGCATGGGGTTCCGGCTTTCCGGGGAAGCGGCCTCAGGCCCTTCCCATGTGACTCATGAATGGGTTTGAGATGCGCCCTGCAAGGTTCAGTGACCGAGCCAAACGGCCGCCGCGACGAGCACGGCGAAACCGACGACGGTCCACTTCACGTAGTCCTGCACCTTGCCGGACACGAGTTTCCGGACGAGCGATCCGCCCTCGAGGACGGCGTCACCGGTTCCGCGGACGGCCCCGTCGACGCCGTGGTAGTCCACGAGGCCGCAGAGGACGCCGATCTTGTGCGTGATCCACGCGGTGAGGTTCACGATGCCGTCGACGAACGTGCGATCGAACCACGCGCAGAGATCGTTGAACTTCTTCTCGAGCGGCACGAAGCCCTTGATGAAGAAGGCGTCGACGTACCAGAGGTTCGACATCGCCGTTCGCAGGCCGCGCAGCGGCGCCACACCCGACACGTAGTCGATGCCGCGCTTCTTGATGAAGAACCAAGCCGCCGCCGAAATACCGAACGCGACCGCGAAGAGAGAGAACTTGAACACCGTGTGGTGCGCGTGTTCCCAGGCCTCGTGATAGCGCGCCGCGATTTCCGGGGCCCCCGCCGGGAGCGGTTCCTCGGGCTTGTGGACGACCATCTTCGAGAAGACGGCCTTCGTCGCGTCGGTCGCCGCCGACGACTGGGTCATCATGTTCTTGACGAGGACTTCCTCGTTGCAGCGGTGGCTGAACCAGTGCGATCCGGGAAGGCCCGGGAATGCGAGTCCGGACGAGAACAGCGCGAGGAACGCGAGGACCACCAACGGCAGCGCCATGCGCCACGGAGATTCGTGCGGATCGCCGTGATGGCCGTGATCGTCGTGCGCCCCGTGAGCCGCCGGCGCGTGGCCGTGGCCGCCGTGGGCATGGTCGTCGTGGGCGGCATGCCCGTGGGCATCTTGCGCGGCGTGACCGTGTCCGTGTCCCCCGCCGTGGGCCGCGTGGCCGTGATCGTCGTGCGCACCGTGCGCCGCGTGGGCGTGGGCACCGGGCACCGGGGCCGCGTGCGCGGCGGCGGGTGCATGACCGTGACCGTGGTCCTTCTTGTCCTCCCACGCTCCCTTGCCGAAGAACGTGAGGAACACGAGGCGGAACATGTAGAAGGTGGTCAACAGCGCGGTGATGGCCGCGAAGTAGAAGGGCAGCTGATGCAGCGTGCTGCCCTCGTGCATGTGCCCGTAGGCCAACGCCGACGTCAGGACCATTTCCTTCGACATGAAGCCGGAGAACAACGGGGTGCCCGCGATCGCCAACGTCGAGATGAGGAAGGTCCAGTAGGTGATTGGCATCTTCTTGCGAAGACCGCCCATGTCCCCCATCAGTTGGCTGTGCACCGCGTGGATGACGGAGCCCGCACCGAGGAACAAGCACGCCTTGAAGAACGCGTGCGTGAAGAGGTGGAACATGCCGCCGGTGGTCGAACCGACGCCGACCGCCATCGCCATGTAGCCGAGCTGCGAGCAGGTCGAGTACGCGAGGCCCTTTTTCAGGTCCTGCTGAACGAGCGCGATGGTTCCCGCGAAGATCGACGTGAATCCGCCGACGAGGGCCACCACCTCGAGCGGCGACGAATCGAACCATTCACCGCCGATGTATCCCTGGCCGACGAGCAGCGGGAACATGCGGACGATCATGTAGACGCCCGCCGCGACCATCGTGGCCGCGTGGATGAGCGCCGACACCGGCGTGGGACCTTCCATGGCGTCCGGAAGCCAGATGTGAAGCGGGAACTGCGCCGACTTGGTGACGCATCCCATGAAGAAGAACACGCCCGCGAGCGCGAGGAGGCCTTCTTGGCCGACCCACGGCCCGGCGCCCGTTCCGAGTTCTCCGATCGACCGGTAGATCTCGGGGAACGCCAAGACGTCACGCCCGGCGTACGCCTTCGACTGCGAAAGCACCGAGAAGACGATCATGATCGCGGTCATGAACAACGCGTCGCCGACGCGATTCGTCACGAAGGCCTTCTTGGAAGCGTCGCCCGCCGACTTCTTCTCGATATAGAAGCCGATCAGGAAGTACGAGCACAAACCGACCAGTTCCCAGAAGATGAACAGGATCAGGATGTTGTTCGTGATGCAGAGGCCG
>CAIWVZ010000399.1 GCA_903916245.1 uncultured Planctomycetota bacterium
GTCGGTCGTCTTCGTCGTCCTCGCGGCGATCGCGTTGGTCGGAGGTTTGGTCAACCGAACCATCCGCCGCGTCGATGGTGCGAAGGCGCATCTCGGCGAAATGCTGACGATGACGCCGTTCGCCGTCAAAGGCGTTGCCGTCGCCGCGGGGAGTGTCGTGTCTCCCGCGACGATCGTCGCATGGTCGGTCGTCGGCCTTCCCGTCCTTTGGGCGATCGCCGACAGCGTGTTCCGCATCGTCGGCCTCGTCGGCTGAGTCGTCCGAGTTCGATTCGCGTTCAGAACGTGAGGCTGGTGATGGGCGTCAACGCGGTCACGGCCGAACCGTTGAACGCGATTGCGCGGCCTTCGGCGTAGAGACCGACCGGCACGCCGGGGACGGACAACGAATAGGTTCCCGTCGCGCTCGCGAGGACGTGGAACGGTTGGGCGCCGAGCGGTTGCGTCAGCTGGAAGAAGACTTCCGACGGAAGTCCGAAGATCGGTCCCGAGCCCTGCGGCACGGCCGCCGTCAGGGAGATCAGAATGAAGAGCTGAGTGTTGGGGGTCGCGTTGGTCACCGCGATGAGCGCGGTTTGCGGCGTCGGTTCCGAAAACGCCAACGTGAACTGAGGCGTGGCGACCGACGTAAGCGCGGCGAACAGATTGATGCGCTTCCCGGTCGCGGTGAAGCCGTTCCACACCGCTTTGACGTCGGCGGTGTTCTTGATGACGTCGATCGCCTGCACCGCCGTCAGCGACGGAGCGGACGCACGCACGAGGGCCACGCAACCCGCGGCGAGCGGAGAGGCGAACGACGTTCCGGAGGCGAGTCCGTATCCGCCCGCAACCGTCGTCGTGTAGATGTTGTCGCCGGGCGCCGCGATGTCGACGCTGACGGGACCCCACGAGGTGAACGACGCGCGTCCGTCGGTGTTGTTCGACGCGGCGACCACGAGCAGGTTCGAGTTCGTGAACTCGGCGGGCACGTCGAGGGTGCCGCCGTCGATGTTGTTCGATCCGTTGCCCGCGGCGACGCAGATCACCATCCCGGCGGTTTGCGCCGCGTTCACGGCCGTCTGCATCAATGCTTGCGCTGTGGCGCCGTACCCGGTGGAGAAGTTGCACACCTTCGCGCCCTTTTGCGCGGCGTACTGAATTCCGGCCGCCGAAGCGGCGACGGACGGTGTCGCGTTGCCGTCTTTGCAGAGGATGACCTTCGCTTCCCAGCAAACGCCGGAACCGCCGATGCCGTTGTTCCCGCGCGCCGCCATGGTTCCCATGACGTTGCTGCCGTGGCCGTCCGTATCGGTGACGTTGTTCGAATTGACGTCGTAGGCCCAACCGTTGACGTCGTCGACGAGTCCGTTTCCATCGTTGTCGATGCCGTCCACGGGGTCGGCGGGATTGACCCAGACGTTGGGCGAAAGATCGGGATGCGTGCGGAGCGCTCCCGAATCCACGGTGGCGATCAGGATGTTGGTCGCGTCGTGGCGAAGGTTCCAAGCTTCGGGGGCATCGATGTCGGCATCGGCGGACCCGACGACGGCACCGATGGTTTGTCCGGTGTTGTTCAGGCCCCAGCACTGCGCGAACGACGGATCGTTCGGAACGACGCGACGCTTGCCGTAGTAGTTCGCGTGGGCATATTCCACGCGCGGGTCGTCGGAAAGGCGGCGGCACAACGCTTCCACGTCGACGGACGGATCGGTTTCGAGCCACCATGCCCGCAACAGGTCGTAGCGAAGTCGGACTTTCATTCCGAGACCGTCGATGATGCGCGCTTGGGCGTCGTCGGAAAGGCGCGGATCGAGGCGCACGACGAGTTCGCCGGGGACGTAGGTTCCCGCACCGCCGCGCGCGAGTTCGGTTTCGGTCAAGGTCGCCGGGTCGCGGTCGACGCGCCCGATGCGCGGTGCGTCGCTCGTGGACTGGGCGACGAGCGACGCTCCGAGGAGCAGCCAAACCGATGCGGACTTTTTCACGAGGTCTAAACTCCTGTCGCGTCGCATGTTGGATTTTATCCCGCGACGGGCCTTGGAGGAAATCGGACCCAAAGACGCTCCGACGCGCGGGTTGGCGCGGGTTCAGCCGACCGCGACGAAACGATCGGGGGACAAAAAGTCGACGGGATGTCCCGTTTTTCCGAAGAGCGCGGATTCCGCGAGCGCGTCACCCAGCGTCGGCGCGAGTTTGAACCCGTGTCCGGAGAGCCCCGCGGCGACGTGGATGCGCTTGTGGTGGGGTGTGCGCCCGACGAGGAAGTTGCCGTCCGGCGACATGGTGTAGAGGCACGTGGACGCGGAAACCACTTTGCCCGCGAGCGTCGGTGCCTTGGCGCGATAGACGCCGAGCAAGGCGTGGATGTCTTCGTCACCGACGGGATCCGCACCGACGTCGGGATCGACGAGGATGTCCGAACCGTGGAACGCGACCTTCGGAAACTCGGCGACGGTTCCCGTTCCGAGAGGGTCGGGAGCGAGCCCGTAGATCGCGGGCACGTCCGGGCCGCGATCGAGCAACCAACACGGGAGAAGCGAGACGGCGTGCGCCCCCGCGTTGGGAGCGACCCACGCCTGCACTTGTCGGGTGACGCGCAGGTGGCGTTCGAGTTCCGGAACGAGTTTCGATGTCCAGGCGCCTGCGGCGACGACGACCTGACGTGCGGTGAAAGCACCCCCGTCGGTCGTCACGGTAACCGTCGTTCCGCGTTCGGTGACGGAGAGGACACGCGTCGCAAGTCGAATGACGACGCCGCGTCGTGTCGCCGATGCGAGCGTCGCGGCGATCACCTTCTCCGGTCGCACGAGTCCGGCATTGCGTTCGAACACTCCGCGGACGCTCCGCCACGGCGAGAGGTCGAACCACGGAAAGCGTCGCGAGAGCGACCACCCGTCGAGCGTCTCGATCTCGACGTTCCAGCGACTCGCCGCGTCGATCGAACGTGTAACCACCTCCGAGCGTTCGTCGCCCATGAGAAGAACACCGCATCGATGAAGAAGTTCGACGCCTTCTTCGTCTTCGAGTTGCTCGATCCGCGCGGTCGCGTGACGCAGCAGCGGCACGTAATCGGGATGCTCGAAATAGGCGTGGCGGAAGATGCGTCCCGGCCCGTGACTCGATCCTTTGTCGTGGCCCGGAACGGCGAACTCGAGGACGAGCGTGCGCGCACCCGCTTCGCCCGCTCGACGAGCGGCCGCGGCGCCGACGGCTCCCGCTCCCACGATGATGAGGTCCCATTCCGCCATGGTCGGATCCTATCTCTCCGTCCGTCTACGATGAGCCGATGACGAAGTCCGATTCGGAACGTCGGCTCGGTTTGATCGACGCGACGGCCGTCGTCGTGTCGGCTTGCATCGGTCTCGGGATATTTTTCAGCCCCGCGACGGTCGCGGCGCGAACGGGAAGTGGCGGCTGGGCGCTCGCGGCTTGGGCCGTGGGCGGAGTCCTCGCGGTGATCGGCGGGCTGTGCTTCGCCGA
>CAIWVZ010000400.1 GCA_903916245.1 uncultured Planctomycetota bacterium
TCCTCCGCCGAGTTGCACGCGGAATCCGAAAGCGTCGATTCGGGAGCCGTCCAGATCGGCAACGCGATCACGGAAAAGAAAGTCGCCGACGTCGTCCTCACGGCGCGCGATCGCGACCTTTTCCGCGCCATCACGGACTGCGGCGCGGGCGGATTCTCGTCGGCCGTCGGCGAGATGGGAGCGGAATGCGGCGCGGACGTCGTCCTCGATGCCGCCCCGTTGAAGTACGCGGGGCTCTCCCCCGCCGAAATCTGGATTTCGGAAGCGCAGGAGCGCATGGTCCTCGCCGTGCAACCGGAGCGTCTCGACGCGCTGCTCGCGCTCTGCCGCGACGAAGACGTCGAAGCCGCGGTCCTCGGAACCTTCACCGACACCGGACGCCTTCGGATCCGCCACGCCGGCGTATTGCACGCCGACATGGACATGAACTTCCTTCACGACGGCGTGCCGAAGACCGCCCGCGAAGCGGTTTGGGAAGCACCGGCGCCGCAGCCGGATCCGACGGTGGCACCGGGTGAAACGGGCACCGCGATCCTTCGACTCTTGTCCACTCCCGACATCGCCTCGAAGGAGTGGATCATCCGTCAGTACGACCACGAGGTGCAGGCGGGCAGCGTGGTGAAGCCGCTCGTCGGCACGCGCCATCACGGCCCGTCCGACGCCGCCGTCGTCGCGCCGGTGCTCGGCGCTCGCCGCGGATTCGCGCTCGGCAACGGAATCGCGCCGCGACACGCGGACCTCGATCCCGCCTCCGCTGCGGAAGCGGGCATCGACGAAGCGCTCCGCAACGTGGTCGCCGTGGGCGGCGACCCGTCGCGCTGCGCGATCCTCGACAACTTCTCGTGGGGCAACTGCCGCAAGCCCGACCGTCTCGGAGCCATGGTGCGTTGCTCGGTCGCCTGTCGCGATACGGCGATCGCGTTGGGCACGCCGTTCGTCTCCGGCAAGGACTCGCTGAACAACGAGTATCTCGCCGACGGCCGCACCATCGTCATCCCGCACACTCTCCTCGTCACCGCGCTCGCGATCGTCCCGGACGTCGCCGATTGCGTGACGATGGATCTCAAGGCCGCGGGACGCTCGTTGTGGCAGATCGGCGTTTCGAAGGAAGAACTCGGCGGATCCGCGCTCGCACGCCTCGCCGGAACCCTCGGAACGCGGGCCCCGCGCATCGACGGCGCGCGCGCGAAGGCGACGTTCGCGGCGCTGCACGCCGCGATCCGCAAGGGCCTCGTGGCGTCGTGCCACGACCTCTCCGAAGGCGGCCTCGCCGTGGCGTTGGCCGAAATGGTCCTCGCGGGTGAAATCGGCGCGGAGGTCGACGTCGATGCGGCTCCCGCCGCCGCGGGGGCGACGCTCACCGCGCGACTCTTCGGCGAAAGCCTCACGCGCTTCGTCGTCGAAGTCGCCCCGGGACGCGACGCGGACTTCGCGGCGTGCTTCGCGGGACTCGACGCGGCGCGCATCGGCACGACTACCGAGAAGCCCGAACTCGTCCTCGCGTCGGGCGGACGACGTCTCGCGGCCCTCTCCGCGACGGATCTCGAACGTGCGTGGCGGCCGTCGCTTTCCAACATCCTTCAATCGGGCATTTCGGCTTCGGAGGCGCACTGAGATGGCGACGCCCAAGGTTCTCGTCCTGCGCTGCGCGGGCATCAACTGCAACGAAGAGACCGCGCACGCGTGGAATATGGTGGGTGCCGACGCGGAACAGGTGCACCTCAATCGGCTCCTCGAGTCTCCCGGAATCCTCGACCACTACGCCGTCGTGAGCATCCCGGGTGGTTTCTCCTACGGAGACGACATCGCGTCCGGCAAGGTGCTCGCAACCGAACTCACCATCGCGCTCGGTGGCGCGCTCCGTCGCTTCGTCGATCGGGGCGGCATGGTTTGGGGCATCTGCAACGGCTTCCAAGTTCTCGTGAAGACCGGCCTCCTTCCCGGCACCCTCCGCGACGGACACCGCGTGGCCGCGACGCTGACGTGGAACGACTCGCACCGCTACGAAGACCGTTGGGTGCATGTACGCCTCGACGGTCGGCTCTGCCCGGTCGTCGAGAAGGACGGCGCGGTCATCGAATTGCCCGTCGCCCACGGCGAAGGCAAGTTCGTTACCGGGACGCCGGAGGAACTCGCCGCTCTCGAGGCCGAAGGCCGTGTCGTTTTGCGTTACGTCTCGCCGACCGGCGGTAAGCCCGTCTACCCGGAGAATCCGAACGGCGCCATGGGCGACGTCGCGGGTGTCTGCGACGCGACGGGGCGCGTCTTCGGCCTGATGCCGCATCCGGAACGTTTCCTCACGCCGTGGCAACATCCGCGCTGGACGCGCGAACGTCATCGCACCGAAGGTGACGGACTTTCTCTGTTCCGCGGGGCGGTTCGCGCCCTCAAGGGATCATGAACCGCGCGACTTGGTTGTTCGCGCTCGCACTCGTCGCCGCGGGCTGTGGTCCGTCGACCGACGGGCCCGCGGCGCCCGCGGAAGGTTCCGCGGTGCTTCGCTCGCAAACCGACGACATGAGCAGCACCTCCACGCGCATTTCGACGATCTTGAATCGTCCGTGGAGCACATCGTTCCCGTCGGTCTCCCGACTCCGCACCCGCCTCGCCGCCGCTCAGGCTTTCATCGAAGAGGCGGCGGCCTCCGCGACCGATCCGACCAACATCGACGCGCTCGTCCGCAAAGGCCGCGAACTCGTCGTGGCGCCCGACATGCCCGTCGCCCGCGCGCTCGCCGCCTTCGAATACATGGCGCACCGCCTCGATCGCGGGACGCTGCTCGACGAGCAGTTGCCGCAGGCCGCCTCCGATGCGGAAGCCCTCGGCGGACGCGGCGTGAAACTCCGCAGCGATGCGTGGCGCGACGGATGGCGCTTCGCCAAGGAACGGCTCGAGGCGGCGATCACCGCCACGCTCGCGGCGACCGCCGATGCGGCCGCTCAGGACGCACGCATCGCGGACGGAATGATGGAACGGGCCGTCGCCGACGGCGAACGACTACTCGGCGAAATCAAAGCGGCGGTCGTCGCCGCCCGCGATGCGCGCTACCGGGAAACGCTCATTCAGAAGCGGGTGGCTTGGGCGCGCGACGTCGCGAAGCGCGCCGGCGAAAAACTCTCCCCCGAGGCGCGGGCGGCTCTCGACGCCGCCTCCGGCTACGCCGACGGCGGATTGAAGGCCGACGTCGATGCGGCGGTCGCCTCCGTCTTCGCCGGAAGTCCGGACGCCCGCACCCGCATCGACGCGTTGTCGAAAACGGTAGACGGGCACGTCACCGCTCTGATGGAGCGCTTCCTCGCGCTCGGACGTTCGCTGGGTCTTCCGGATCCGGAGTGACCGCGCGCGTCACGCCTTGGGCGCGACGACCGATTCCCAACCCGGCTTCAGCGTCCGCACGGAATCCTTGCGGACCGTCAGGCCGATCGCATCGAAGTGTTCGAGAAGCGGGATGACGTATTTGCGCGTTCCGCCGATGACGTCCTTCGCCTCGATCGACGTGATCTGCCCCTTCGCGACGCAATGCGCCACCACGCGATCGCGAGCCCCGTCGAGCGCCTCTCTGTGGAGAACGACGCTTTCGTCGAGACGCTTCGCTTTGCCTTGCGCTTCGAGCATGGTGAGCAAATTCAAGATGCGCTTCTCCGGTCGCTGCGCTTCCTTCGCGAGATCGGCGGGAAGCGGCGTCGCCATACCCGTCGACCGGAGACGTTCCTCGAGCCAACCGATCAGGCGGCGATCTTCCTGCGAAAGACCCCCTTTGAACGCCTTGAGGCGCCACTCCGGGTTCTGACGCTCGACCGTTCCGCGTCGCACCGCGTCGGCCAAAAACAATTCGACGACGGCGGGCGGATGCCTCACGGACGACGCGATCTCGAAGAGACCGAACCCCCATGCGTAGTGATTGGCCTGATGCAAGGCATTCAAATTCTCTTCGACGGCGCGCGCCCCGACTTCGACGGGGTCGACGTGCAACAGGGTCCCCGCTCCCGGCACGCGCACGATGCGTCCCTTCGCGACGAGCGCGTCGACGATCGGCTGCGTCTCCGCTTCGGTCGCGCGCACCATGGCCGGAAGATCCGCGGGTGCGACGGGATGCAGACTTTGCGCGCGGATCACCGCTTCGACGTAGGCGGCTCGGTCGCCGAGCGCCTGCTCCTTCGCCGCGAGGTTGTCGGTGATCCAGTTTCGACTTTGCTTATGCCGGAACTTGGTCTCACCGAGAATCACGCCGCCTCCGAGCGTCCGTTCCGGCGACGCGAGGCGCAGAAGGAATCTGTCCCCGGGAGCGACGATCACCGGTTCTTCGAGTCGCACCTGCGCGAAGACGTCTCCGCCCGGATCGACCTCCTTCGCGTCGAGAAGCACGAGGGTGCCGAGCGTTTCCGTGGTGTTCGCGTGGAATCTCACCGGAACGTGCGACGCGAGTTTGCGCCCGAACGACGGAAGCAGTTTGAATCGCACCTCGATCAGAGGTGACGCGGAGAAGATCCCCGGGGCGCAGACCGAGCAGCCGCGTCCGACGTCCTTCCAATTCACGTCGGAAAGATTCAACGCGACGCGCTGCCCCGCGCCCGCGCGCGGCACGGAAAGATGGTGCGCCTGAATCGATCGCACGCGGGCCGGCGTTCCCTGCGGCAGGATTTCCAACTCGTCACCCACCGCCACGGAGCCCGACAACGGAACGCCCGTCACCACCGTGCCGTGTCCTTTCACCGTAAAACTACGCTGAATCGGCAGACGGAACGGGCCCGACGCGTCCTTCGGCGGCACGGTCGCCACTTGGCGCTCGAGTTCGGCACGCACGGCGTCGAGGCCTTCGCCCGTCACGTTCGAGCAGCGCACGACCGGAGCACCTTCGAGGAAGGTGCCGCGCGCGAAGTCCGCGAGCTCCTCTTCGACGAGATCGGGCATGCCGTCCTCGACCAAGTCGATTTTGGTCATGACGACGAATCCGCGCGTCAAACCGAGGATCCGCATGATCTCGAGATGCTCGCGCGTCTGCGGCATCACGGAATCGTCGGCGGCGACGACGAGCATGACGACGTCGAGTCCCGTCGCTCCGGCCACCATGTTCCGAATGAAGCGCTCGTGGCCGGGAACGTCGATGAGTCCGACCTGTCGTCCGGACGTCGTCGTGTACTCGGCGTACCCCAAATCGATCGTCAAACCGCGTTCGCGCTCTTCCTTGAGACGATCGGGATCCGTTCCCGTCAACGCCTTGACGAGGCTCGACTTTCCGTGGTCGATATGGCCCGCGGTGCCGACGACCGCGCGGAAGATCTCGGGGACCGTCTCCATCGCCGCGATTCTACCCGCGGAGGCGTCCCGGGTCCGTGCTACCGTGACCGCCCGATGCTCGCGCCGCCCCTTTGGAATCTGCTCCCCCGCGACCACGACGCGGAAACCGCGTTGATGAGCGAACTTCGTTGTTCGCGGATTCTCGCCGCGCTCCTCGTCCGTCGCGAACTCGCCGACCCGAAAGAGGCGCGTTCCTGGCTCGATCCGGCGCTGACGGATCTCGAAGACCCGCTCGCGATCGTCGACATGCAGCGCGGCGCGGACCGCCTCGCGCAGGCGATTCGGGAAAAAGAGCCCGTCCTCATTTACGGCGACTACGACGTCGACGGCATGACGGGGACGTCTCTCCTCGTCAACTTCCTGCGACTCGCGGGCGTTCCCGTCGAATGGTTCATTCCGGACCGCACACGCGACGGCTATTCCTTCAGCGACGGCGTCATCGACCGCTTCATCGCGCGTCCGGTTCGTCCCCGCGTCGTCATCACGGTCGACCACGGCACCAGCGCCCACGGGGGCATCGCGCGCCTCGTGGCGGCGGGGATCGACGTCGTCGTCACCGACCACCACGAGCCCCCCCCGGAACTCCCGACGGGCGCCGTCGCCCTCATCAACCCGAAACGCCGCGAAGATCGCTCCCGGGCACGCGATCTCTGCGGCGCCGCCGTCGCCTTCAAACTGGCGTGGGCCACGGCGCAGTCGTTCGGGGGCTCGAAGAAGGTCGCCCCCGAGTTCCGCGACTTCCTCGTCGACGCCATGGGTTTCGTGACCCTCGCGACGATCGCCGACGTGGTGAAACTGCGCGGCGACAACCGCACGCTGTGCACCCACGGTCTTCGCGTCATCCCGCACACGCGCTCGCCCGGGCTCAAGGCACTGCTTCGATCGGCGGGACTCGAAGGTCAGTCGGTCAAGGCGCGGACGGTCGCCTTCAAGATCGCGCCGCGACTCAACGCGGCGGGTCGGCTCGGTCGCGCCGAAGAAGTGGTGCGACTCTTGACGACGAAGGACACGCACGAAGCCGAAGCCGTCGCGGCGGGGCTCGAGAAGGCCAACGAAGAGCGCCGTTCGATCGACAAGGCGGTCCTCGAAGATGCCGAGCGCATCCTGAAAAGAAGCGGCGGTGTTCCCCCGGGCGAAGGCATCTGCCTCGGAGCGAAGGACTGGCACTCGGGAGTCATCGGCATCGTGGCCGCACGTCTCGTCGATCGCTATCACGTGCCGACCTTGCTCATCGCGCTCAACGGCGACGAAGGTCGCGGATCGGCACGCGCCCCCGAAGGCTTCCATTTGAAGGAAGCCCTCGACGCCTGCGGGGATCACCTCGTCGGTTGGGGCGGACACGCCGGAGCCGCGGGATGCACCGTGACGGAAACGGCCTGGCCTAGGTTGCGCGAGCGCTTCATCGCGTTCACGCGTGAAAAGCTCGCCTCCGCACCGCTGCGACCGACATGGCCTCTCGAAGCACTTCTGCGCATTTCCGACGTCACGACATCCCTGACGGACGAGATCGATCGAATGGCGCCTTTCGGCTCGGGTAATCCGATGCCCCTGTTCCTCTTCCGCGACGTCCGCGTCGCGGGCGTCCCGTCGGTCATGGGTGACGGCGGCGCGCACCTTCAGTTCATGGCGACGGACGGCGAATCCGCGCTGCGGGCGGTATGCTTCGGCGCGGGTTCCCGGATGCGGGAACTCGAAGCGCGCGGTGCGCGCTTCGCATTGGCGGCGCACGTGAAGTTCGACACGTTCAAGGGCGCCGGCAGCCTTCAACTCGAAGTCAAGGACTTCCGCCTCGACGACGGAGCCCCGACATGGACGCCCTGACCGGCCTTCTCGACGTCCTCATCCACCTCGATCAACACTTGAACGCGTGGGCCGCCGATTTCGGCGGGTGGATGTACGTCATCCTCTTCGCGATCGTGTTCTGCGAAACCGGGTTGGTGGTGACGCCGTTCCTTCCCGGCGACTCGCTCCTGTTCGGAGTCGGCGCGCTCTCCGCCACTCCCGGATCACCGATCGACCCGTGGCTCGTCAGCATCCTGCTGATCGTCGCGGGCATTCTCGGCGACGCCGTCAACTACGCGATCGGACGCGCGGTCGGCCCGAAGATCTTCAATCGCCCGTCGTCACGATTCTTCAACACCGACCACCTCCTCAAGGCCCACGCCTTCTACGAGAAGTACGGCGGCAAGACGATCATCCTCGCCCGCTTCATTCCGATCGTGCGCACCTTCGCTCCGTTCGTCGCGGGCATCGGAAAAATGACGTACGCGAAGTTCGCTCTCTACAACGTGACGGGAGCCATCGTGTGGGTCGTCGGCTTCGTCTTTCTCGGCCACCAGTTCGGCGGGCTCCCCTTCGTCAAGAAGAACTTCTCGCTCGTCATTCTCGCGATCATCGTTCTCAGCATCTTGCCCGCGGTGATCGAGATCATCCGCGCCCGCCGGGCCGCCAAGTCCGAGGCCTAACACCTCCCGCCCGTAACGAGCGGGAGGCCGGATCGATCGCGATCAGCCGCGCTTGCGGCGTTTCATCCAAAGGCCGTCGAGAATTTTCTCCGCTTCCGGGAGGCGGTCGTAGAGGCGCCGCGGCTTCTTGCGCAGCGCCGGCTCCGAAAGCAGCGCGGACGTGAGGAACGGCAGGGCGACCGTGACGTCGGAACGCAGGTAGACGCTGTCGATTTCGACGCACTCCGCCGACGTCTTGCCCCACGTGTGACCTTCGCCGGCGGTGCAGGAAGAGAGAGCGCCGTTGTCCACGACGTCGACGCACACCTGCACGTCGATGTCGAAACCGCGGGCGTCGACTCCGAGGATCTGCGACAGAAGCGGTTCACCCTGAAGGGTGTAGTTCTTCGGGACACCGCCACCGACGATCCACACCGCCGCCTGACCGTCCTTCGCGCGAGCGAGGTTCTGAAGCGCCGCCATCTGATAGACGTCGCGGGCGACGTCGAGGCGGAACTTGAAGCCCTTCGGATCTTCCCGCTCGAGTTTCACCACGTTCAAATAGATGCTTCCGTCCTGCGGAGCACCGACGAAAATCGGAACGCCCTGTCGGAAGCACGTCGCCAAGAGGGACGGACGAGAAATCCCCTTCTCGTCTTCGAGCGCGGCGACCACCCGTCCGAGTTCGTAATGGAACTCGGCGGTCGTCATCGGCTTCGCGAACGGTTTGGACTTGAGCACCTTGCAGAAGAACAGATCGGTATCGAGCAGAACGTCCTCGTCGAACCCGATGTCGTAGATGCGGATGATGCGATCCTTGCGATAGACGCGATCGTCCGCGTGAGGGTTGACCTCGTGGAGAACGAATCCGAGGGTCCGGTGAAGGTCGTGGTAGAGATTCGCCCCGGTCGTCGTGAGGCACGAGACGTAGCCCGCTTCGATCATGGGAATGAGGCAGGAAAGATGCATGCCCGCAGGCGTCATGGCACCGCTCACCGTCATGAACACGGTGTGGTCGTCCGCGATGCTCTTGCGCATCAGCCGATGCGCTTCACGCATGCCGCGCCCCGCGTACGCCGGGAAGGCGGTTTCCAAAATCTGGCGCGCGGTTTCCGTACCGGTCATGGCCGGAGGGGCGATGGGACGGGTCGACGGCTTCTTCGATCGGGGCTTCATGCGGGTGTTCTAACGCCCGGTTCCCCTCGCGTCGACGGGAAGCGACCCGGCGGTTGTCACGACCGGGTCGGAAACGGAGCATGGCTCCATGACTCCCGGCCTCCGCCAAACCCTGCTCGTCGACGCGGACGACACGCTTTGGGAGAACAACAGCTACTTCATCGAAGCGCTCGTGCGGTTTCTCGACCGCATGGAAGAACTCGGGCAACCGCGCCAGATCGTCGAACGAACCCTTCGCGAGCGCGAACGCGCTCGGACGCGTATCGGCGGTTACGGGTCGTTGAATTTCGCGGCGTCGCTCGAAGAGACGGCCGAGATTCTTCTCGGGTCCGTGCCCCCCGACCTCTCCGCCGAAATCGACGGACTCGGCCGTGGGATCTATCACCACGCGATCGAATTGCTCCCTCGCGTCCGGGAAACCGCGGCGACCCTCGCTCAACGCCATGACCTTTGGATCGTCACGAAGGGTCACCTAGCCGAGCAACTCGGGAAGGTCGAACGCTCTGGCCTCCGCCCCTACTTCAAGGGCGTGGAGGTGATGCGCGAGAAGGACCCGGGGTCGTACGCGGAAATCATCGCTCGGCACGGCTTCGATCTTTCCCGCACGTGGATGATCGGAAATTCGCCGAAGTCGGACATCGTCGCTTCCGCCGCCGCGGGGCTTCGAACGGTCTACGTTCCCCATCGCACTCTGTGGGAATTGGAAGAAGCCTCGATGACCCGGCCGCCGACTCTCACGCTCGTCACGTTTCAGGACCTTCTTCTTCACTTCTGATCGGGAGCGCGCGCGACGACCAAGGCGTGGACATCGGCCGCCCCGCCGAGTCGCAACGCCGACGCGGCGGCCGAGATCGTGGCTCCGGTCGTGACCACGTCGTCCACGAGTAGGACACGAACGCCGTCGAGTCTCGGAGCGGTGAACGCTCCGGCGAGATTCGCGAGACGCGCGGCGCGATCGAGACCCGACTGCGCCGTGCGGTGTCGACGCGCGAGCAGTCGGGGAAGCATGGGAGCGCCCGTCGCCCCGACAAGAGGAGACGCCAACACCTCCGCCTGATTGAACCCACGAACGAGTCGACGCAGCGGCGACATCGGCATGGGAACGATCGCGTCGAACCGCGGGCGGAGCCCCTGCGCCCGCGCGGTCAGTTTGTTCACGAAGGCGGTCGCCGCGTGCGTGTCGCGACCGAACTTCAGACGCAAGAGGAGATCGCGGACCTCACCCTCGAACCACGCGAGGGCGTCCACCCGCGTGCCGCACGGGGCACAACGGATCGGCGGCTCGGGGCGAGCGAAGATGCGGACGTCGCACGACGGGCAGAGGCGATCTTCCGCGGCGACGGAATCGCACCCCGCACACGTCGGAGGAAACCACCACCCAAGGTCGAACCAGGCGAGCACGCGGCTTCGCCATGTCGGTATCTTCGTCGCGTCGCGTCTCATCGGACGCAAGACGCTTCATCGATCCGAATCGTCCTCCGGATCGATCGACGACGACGGCGCCTCCGCACTTTTTTCGGGAGGCAGCGAAAGAACGTGGCGCAAGCGCGTGATGTAGGTTTCGATCGTGTCCTCGTCGTTGCGGGGGACGCCGAGAAGCGCACCGATCTCGAGAGTCAGTTCGCGGTTCTTGCCGAACGGCCAGCTGTGCTCGGTCACGATGTCGCGAATGATGCGCCGAAACTGCCACTGCGAGAAACGTCGTACCGAAATCCCGAGGACGAGACACAAACCCGCGACGCACACGAGCCACATGAGCGCGAACAGCGGCCACGGATGGCCCTTCATGTAGCCGCCGGGAGCATGCTCGGCGAGAAGGTCGCGGAACTGGTGCAGAAGCAACGCGATCATGACAACGGCACCGCCGAGGATCGTCTGATGCTTCCGGAAGACCGACGAGCGAAGGTGGCGGAGGCCGCCCTCGTAGACACCGAAGTACTCTTCGAACTGTTGACGCGGCTTGCTCCAGAGAGCGGCGGTGCAAATGAAATACACCCCCGCCATCCCGAGGATTCCTACAAGGAAATCGAAGTCGTAGTCGACCATCCGCGTCTTGCCCGCCGTCCTGTGTCCGCACCGATGAATGCGGGAAATCCCGCCCCACACATAGTTTCCGATGCGGGCGCGTCGGCGTCAACGCCGACGGAACATCGCGTTGCGACGAAGCCCCGGGATCCCTAGGATGGCGCGGCTTTTCCCTACGGGATCGCCCTTCAGCCCATGAACATCTCCAAAGAGGACGTCGTCAAGACGCTGCGACTCGCCCGTCTTGAAGTTCCGGATGCCGAACTGCCGGACCTCGTCCGCGAGTTCGATTCCATCGTCAAGTACGTCGAAGCGGTGGCGGCGGTCGACCTCCGGGGCGTCGAACCCCTATCGCACGGCGGCGACGCACGCGACGTCTTCCGTGACGACGTCGTGACGCCGTCGCTTCCGGCGGACGTCGCCATCGGCAACGCTCCGGACACCGCGGGCGGGTGCTTCCGCGTCCCCCGCGTGATCGCGGAGCCGTCATGACCGGCCCCCTCTCCCTGACGGCTCTCGCCGACTCCGTCCGCTCGGGCGCTCGGACTTCCGTCGACATCGCCACCGAGTACCTCGACCGCATCGAGCGTCGTTCCGATCTCGGCGCCTTCCTCGCCGTCGATCGGGCACGCACGCTCGCCGAAGCGGTGGCCGTCGACGCACGGGTCGCACGTGGTGAATCACTTCCCCTCGCGGGCGTTCCGGTCGCCGTGAAGGACAACATCCACGCCATCGGATTTCCGACGACCTGCGCGAGTCGCATCCTCGAAGGCTTCCGTCCGCCGTTCGACGCCACCGTCGTCGAGAAGTTGCGGGCGGCGGGTGCGGTCGTCCTCGGAAAGACGAACCTCGACGAATTCGCGATGGGGTCGTCGACCGAAAACTCGGCCTTCACCCCATGTCGCAATCCATGGGCGAACGATCGAATCCCGGGAGGATCGAGCGGGGGCTCCGCAGCCGCCGTCGCCGCGAATCTCGCCCCGGCGGCCCTCGGCAGCGACACCGGCGGTTCCATCCGCCAACCCGCCGCCCTCACGGGGACCGTCGGTCTGAAACCGACGTATGGTCGCGTGTCCCGATACGGCTTGGTCGCATTCGGTTCGTCGCTCGATCAGGTCGGCCCCATGACCCGCCGCGTCGAAGACGCCGCGATTCTGCACGACGTCCTTTCGGGACACGATCCGAAGGACGCCACGACGTCGGCTCGCGACCACGAACCGACCGCCCCTCGGGTTCGAGACGGCGTCCGCGGGCTCCGCATCGGCCTTCCGGACGAGTACTTCGGAGACGCGGTCGACCCGGAGATCCGCGTATCCGTCGAAAACGCCGGCCGCGCCCTCGAAGCCGCCGGAGCGGTGCTGAAGCGCGTCTCGCTTCCCCACACGCCCCACGCGATCCCCACCTACTACATCGTCGCCACGTCCGAAGCGTCGTCGAATCTCGCACGCTACGACGGCGTCCACTACGGTCGCCGCCATCCGGAGGCGGTCGACATCGCGTCGCTGTTCACGGGCTCGCGCTCGGCCTACCTCGGCAAGGAAGTCAAGCGCCGCATCCTGCTCGGGACGTGGTGCCTTTCTTCCGGGTTCTACGACGCTTTCTACGATCGCGCTCTGCGTATCCGGTCGCTCTTGAAGGCCGACTTCGACGCGGCCTTCCGCGACGTCGACGTCGTCCTCTGCCCCACCACCCCGACTCCGGCGTGGCGTCTCGGAGAAAAGATCTCGGATCCGGTGCAGATGTACGTGGCCGACATCCTGACGGGCGCCTGCAACCTCGCGGGTATTCCGGGGCTCGCCGTTCCGTGCGGCATCACCGAGCGAACGGGGACGCGTTTACCCATCGGCGCCCAACTCATGGGCCCGGCGTGGTCCGAATCGCTTCTTCTGCGCGCCGGTGCGGTGATCGAAGCGGCTTGCTGGGATCCTTCCTTCGTCCCGTCCTCGGGGAGCGCATCATGAGCACCACCCTCGAACGCTGGGAGCCGGTGATCGGACTCGAAGTGCACGTGCAACTCGGCACGGACACGAAGATGTTCTGCGGCTGCCGCAACCTGTTCGGCGCACCGCCGAACGCGCTCACGTGTCCCGTGTGCCTCGGGCTTCCGGGCGCATTGCCCGTACCCAATCGCAAAGCCGCGGAACTCGCGATCCGGTTCGGCCTCGCGGTCGGCGGAACGATCGCGGAAGTCACCCGCTTCGATCGCAAGCAGTACTTCTACCCCGACCTGCCGAAGGGCTACCAAATCTCCCAAGACAAGGGGCCGATCGTGACGGGCGGCGCCGTCACGACGTCCTTCTTCGGGGACGGAAAGACGATCCGTCTCATCCGCGCCCATCTCGAAGAAGACGCGGGCAAGGGCCAGCACGAAGAATCGGGCGGTTCGACACTCGTCGACCTGAACCGCTGCGGCATTCCTCTCCTCGAGATCGTGAGCGCCCCGGATCTTCGATCGGCCGAGGACGCGTGGGCCTACCTCAACGAACTCCGTCTCACGCTGCGCACCCTCGACATCTCCGAGTGCGACATGGAGAAGGGGTCACTGCGGTGCGACGTCAACGTCTCCATTCGCCCGCGCGGAACCATACCGTTCGGCGACCGCGTCGAACTCAAGAACCTGAATTCGTTCCGTGGCGTCGAACGCGCCATCCGGCACGAAATCGAGCGCCAAGCCGCGCTCCTCGAAGCCGGCGGAAAGATCGAGCTCGAAACGCGCCTGTGGGACGACGAAAAGGGCGAATCACGCCTGATGCGAAAGAAGGAGTCCGCTCCGGACTACCGCTACTTCCCCGATCCGGACCTCCCTCCGTTCGCCGTCGGGCGCGCGTGGGTCGATCGCGTCGCCGCGGAGGCTCCCGAATTGCCGCTCAAGCGGCTCGAACGCTACACGAGCGTCTACGGCCTCTCCGACTACGACTCCAAGGTCCTCATCACGGATCCGTCGATCTGTCGCTACTTCGAAGAGACGACGGCCCTCTGCAACGACCCGAAAAACGCCGCGAACTGGATCACTTCCGAACTCTTCGGGCTCATGAAGGGTGGCGTGTCGATCGACGACGTGAAGGTGCGTCCGACGCACATCGCCGAACTCGTGGCCCTCGTGAAGGC
Organism: uncultured Planctomycetota bacterium; assembly: GCA_903916245.1. Lineage (GTDB taxonomy): Bacteria > Planctomycetota > CAIWVZ01 > CAIWVZ01. Next base: position 14,052 of record CAIWVZ010000400.1, read on the forward strand.
CGGCACGCTCAACGTACGCTCGGCGCGTGAAGTTTTGGCGAAGCAGTACGAAGACCCGCGCCCGGCGAAGGAATGGGTCGAAAAGCTCGGCCTCGTCCAAGTGTCCGACCGCGACGCCCTCGTGGCGATCATCCGCAAGGGAATGGAAATGAACCCGAAGGCGGTCGCCGACCTCAAGGCCGGCAAGGAAAAGGCGGCGGGAGCGATCGTCGGCTATGCGATGAAGGAAACGAAGGGCCGCGGCAATCCCGCGATCCTGAACGAGATCCTCGCGGAGCTGTTGAAGACGCTCTGAATCGAGACGCGGATCCGACGGAGCGTTGCGACGCCCTGCCGGATCCGCGAAGATCGCAGCGTCGCGCGTCGTCGAAGCAGTTCCGCTTCGTCGCGTCGGCACGCCCCGAAGGGTCCTTCACCGATGACGTTACGCTCCGTTTCCGGGCTGCTCGCTTCGTTCTGCATCGCGTCGTTCGTCGTGGGGCAAGAAGTCCTGCCCTTCCCCCCGACGCCGTCCGCCTCGACCCCGGGTCTCACGATGCAGGACTCGCTCTACAAGAAGCGCGTCGAACCGCGTCGTCTCGAAGCCGGCGCCCCGAACATCCTGATCGTGCTCATGGACGATCTCGGGCCCGCGACGGCGTCGACCTTCGGCGGCGAAATCAACACGCCGACGCTCGATCGCGTCGTCGGGATGGGAGTTACCTACAACCGCTTCCATTCGACGGCCATGTGCTCGCCGTCGCGGGCGGCGCTCCTCACGGGTCGCAACCACACCTACGTCGGCAACGGCCAGATCTCGGCCATGGCCAACGACTTCGACGGTTTCAGCGGCATCATTCCGAAATCGTCGGCGACGATGGCGGAAGTCCTCCGCCACTACGGCTACAGCACCGGCGCGTGGGGCAAATGGCACAACACGCCCGAAACGCAGATCACCAGCATGGGCCCGTTCGACTTTTGGCCCACGGGATACGGCTTCGAATACTTCTACGGATTCCTCGGCGGTGAAGCCTCCCAGTACGAACCGACGCTGACGCGCAACACCACGCCGCTCGTCCGCGCCCCCGAAAAGGACTACCACCTCACCGAAGATCTGAGCGCCGACGCGATTCGTTGGTTGCGCGAGCAGAAAACCTACGCCCCCGACAAGCCGTTTTTCATGTACTGGGCTCCGGGAGCGGCCCACGGTCCGCACCAGATCATGAAGCCGTGGGCGGACAAGTACAAGGGCAAGTTCGACGACGGTTGGGATGCCTACCGTGAACGCGCCTTCGTCCGCGCGAAGGCCAAAGGTTGGATTCCGGAATCGGCGAAGCTCACGCCGCGCCCCGCGACGATGGCGGCGTGGGAGTCGATCCCCGAATCGGAGAAACCCTTCCAACGCCGACTCATGGAAGTCTTCGCGGGATTCGCGGAGCACGCCGACCACCACGTCGGCAAGTTGATCGACGAAATCGAACGCCAAGGACGCCTCGAAGACACCCTGATCTTCTACATCTGGGGCGACAACGGTTCGTCGTCGGAAGGCATGAACGGCACGGTCAGCGAACAGTTGGCCCAAAACGGAATCGCCACGAATATCGCCCAACACATCGCGGCCCTCGACGAAGTGGGCGGTCTCGAAGCCCTCGGCGGTCCGATGACCGACAGCATGTATCACGCCGGTTGGGCGTGGGCCGGAAGCACCCCCTACAAAGGCACGAAACTGCAAGGGTCGTACTTCGGAGGCATCCGGCAACCGATGGCCGTCGCTTGGCCGCGCCGCATCAAGGCCGACGCCAAGCCTCGGTCGCAGTTCCACCACTTCAGCGACATCGTTCCGACCGTCTACGACGCGGTGAAGATCACACCGCCGCGTGTCGTGAACGGCGTGGACCAGGATCCGATCTCCGGCGTCAGCATGGCGTACACGTTCGCGGACGCCGCCGCACCGGGGACGCGTCGCACACAGTTCTTCGACATCATGGGTAGCCGCGGGATCTACCACGACGGATGGTTCGCGAGTGCGCCCGGCCTTCGCGAGCCGTGGGTTTCCGAATGTCCCAAGGGCGTCAAGGAATGGTCGCCGCTGACGGATCGTTGGGAGCTCTACAACATCGAAGCGGACTGGAGCCAAGCCGACGACCTCGCGGCCTCCGAGCCGAAGAAACTCGAAGAGATGAAGGCGCTTTTCATCGCGGAGTCGGTGAAGAACCGCAATCTTCCGATCGGCGGCGGTCTTTGGTCGACGGCCGCCTTCCACCCCGAGGACGCTCCCGCGTCCCCCCAAACCGAATGGACGTTCGACCTCCCGCTTTCACGGATGCCTGAATCCGCGGCGCCGAAACTGGGCAAGAACTCGAACGTGGTGACGATGGAAGTCGACGTGCCCGAGAACGGCAACGGCGTTCTCTACGCGCTCGGAAGCATCTCGGGCGGGCTCGCCTGCTACATGAAGGACGGATTCCTCCACTACGAATTCAATCTGTTCGCGATTCAGCGAACGAAGATTCGTTCGAAAACTCCGCTGGCACCGGGTAAAGCGACGATCGAGGTGGACTCCGCGTTGACCGGTCCGATCGGCGGCCCGATGGAAGTCACTCTGCGCGTCAACGGCGACGTGGTGGGTCAGGCGACCGTTCCGGCCGCGATGACCCTGCACTTCACGTCGAGCGGGACGTTCGACATCGGAACGGATCTCGATTCACCCGTCTGCATCGATTACCACGAAAAGGCGCCGTTCTCCTTCAACGGGAAGATCGGTCGCACGCACGTGGCCTATCCGAAGGCGAAGAAGCGCGGATAGTCCTCCGCCGCAACGCTCGGCCCCTTGCGGGCCGAGCCACCGCGACGCGCTCACTCCCACTCGATGGTGGACGGCGGCTTCGACGAGATGTCGTAGACGACCCGGTTGATGCCGCGCACTTCGTTGACGATGCGACGCGACATCGCGGCCAAGACGTCGTGCGGGAGACGCGCCCACTCGGCGGTCATCGCGTCGGTCGACGTCACGGCGCGGATCGCGCAGGTCATGTCGTAGGTACGGCCGTCGCCCATGACGCCGACGGAACGGATCGGCAGTAGGACCGCGAAGGCCTGCCACAGCGATCGGTAGAGGCCCGCGCGGCGGATTTCCTCCTGGACGATCACGTCGCAGGCGCGCAGGAGTGCGAGACGATCCCGGGTGATGTCGCCGAGGACGCGCACCGCGAGGCCCGGCCCCGGGAACGGTTGGCGCCAAACGAGATCGTCAGGCAATCCGAGCGACGTGCCGAGTTCGCGCACTTCGTCTTTGAACAACGCGCGCAGCGGTTCGACCAACTTGAAGCCGAGCTTTTCGGGGAGACCACCGACGTTGTGGTGCGACTTGATCGTCGCCGACGGTCCGCCGTGGAACGACACCGATTCGATGACGTCCGGGTACAGCGTGCCTTGGACGAGGAACTTCACGTCACGGAACTTGCGCGCGGCCTCTTCGAAGACGTCGATGAACGTCTTGCCGATGATCTTGCGCTTCTGCTCCGGATCGACCACGCCTTCGAGGCGGGAAAGGAACAGGTCCGACGCATCGACGCGATGGAAGTCGAGGCCGAAACGGCCCTTGAAGGCCTGTTCGACTTCGTCCCCTTCTCCCGAGCGGAGCAGGCCGTTGTCCACGAAGACGCAGTGAAGTCGTTCGCGCATCGCACGCGCGACGAGCACCGCGGCGACGGACGAATCGACGCCGCCCGAGAGTCCGCAGACGGCATGCGCGTCGCCGACCTGTTCGCGGATGCGCACCACCGCTTCGTCGGCGTACGACGACATCCGCCATTCGGGGGGACACGCGCAGACGCCGTGGAGGAAATTGCGCAGGATCGCCGAACCGTGTTCGGAATGCGTCACCTCCGGATGGAACTGGATGCCCCACAGCGGACGGGTGGCGTGTTTCACCGCGGCGTTGCGACATGTCGACGTCGACGCGATCGAGGTCCAATCGCCGCGGACGTCTTCGACCTGATCGCCGTGACTCATCCAGACCACTTGCGAACGCGGCGTACCGTCGAAAAGTCCGGCGTCGGTCGCGACCGCGAGTTCACGATGCCCGAATTCGCGTTCCTTGCCGGGAACGACGCGGCATCCCGTCAGGTGGGCGAGCAGTTGCATGCCGTAGCAGATACCGAGGACGGGCACGCCGAGATCGAGGATCTTCGGGTCGAGCGTCGGAGCGCCGGTCTCGTACACCGACGCGGGGCCGCCGGAGAGGATCACGCCCGCGAGATTCGGCGACGCCACGTCGGCCGCCGACGCCTTCGGCGTCACGATGCGGCAAAAGACGTGATGCTCGCGCACGCGACGCGCGATGAGCTGCGAGAACTGGGATCCGTAGTCGACGATGACGATTTCACGCATGGCGGGATCTCAGGACTCGTGGTCGAGGCCGTAGTTCGGGGCCTCCTTGGTGATCATGACGTCGTGCGGATGGCTTTCGCGGAGACCCGCGGCCGTGATGCGCACGAAGCGCGCGTTCTTGCGGAGATCGGCGACGGTCGGCGATCCGGTGTACCCCATGCCCGCGCGGAGTCCGCCGACGAGCTGATAGAGGAACGACGCGAGCGGGCCCTTGTAGGGAACGCGGCCTTCGATGCCTTCCGGAACGAGTTTCTGGGCGTCCTTCACGTCCTGTTGGCCGTAACGGTCCTTGGACCCCTGCACCATGGCTCCGAGAGATCCCATCCCGCGGACGTCCTTGTAGGCGCGCCCCTTGAGGATGACGACTTCTCCGGGGCTCTCTTCGGTGCCCGCGAGAAGGCTGCCGAGCATGACGGACGACGCGCCGAGCGCGAGCGCCTTCACGATGTCGCCGGAGAACTTGATACCGCCGTCGGCGATGATCGGAACGCCGAACTTGTCGGCCGCCTTCACCGCTTCGGACACCGCCGTCGCCTGAGGAACACCGATGCCCGCCACGACGCGCGTGGTGCAGATCGAGCCGGGGCCGATGCCGACCTTCACGCCGTCCGCGCCCGCGTCCATGAGGGCCGCGGCGCCGTCGTAGGTCGCGACGTTGCCCGCGACGACCTCCGCCCCGGGGAAACGGCGCTTGATCTCGCGCACCGTTTCCACGACGTTCTTCGAGTGGCCGTGCGCCGTGTCGACGACGATGACGTCGCAGCCCGCGGCGAGCAGTTTTTCGACGCGCACGAGATCCATCACGCCCGTGGCGGCGCCGACTCGGAGACTGCCGCGCGCGTCCTTGCACGCGTGCGGATGGCGCTCCCAAAGATCGATGTCCTTGATGGTGATGAGTCCCTTCAGGCCACCTTCGGGGCCCGTGAGAATCAACTTCTCGACCTTGTTCTTGTGGAGGATGGCCTTCGCCTGATCGAGCGTCGTTCCGAGCGGCGCCGTGACGAGACGCGGCGCGGGCGTCATCACGTCGCGCACCGGCATCTCGTCGCCGACCTGGAAGCGCAGGTCGCGCTTCGTGAGGATACCGACGGTCTTTCCGCCTTCGACGATCGGGATCCCGCTGACGTTGTGCTCGCCCATCACGCGACGCGCCTCGCGCACGGGGGCGTCGGGCGGCAGGGTGACGGGATCGCCGATGATCCCGTGGGCCGAACGCTTCACCTTCTCGACTTCGCGCGCCTGAGCGTCGGGCGTGAAGTTCTTGTGGATGATGCCGAGTCCACCTTCCTTGGCGAGCGCGATCGCGAGACGCGCTTCGGTGACCGTATCCATCGCCGCCGAAACGACGGGGACGTTCACGTGCACGTTCCGGGACACCCGCGAACGGGTATCGATCTGCGTCGGCAGGATCTCGCTGTAGGCGGGAACGAGCAGAAGGTCGTCGTAGGTGATTCCGAGCTGAATGTCGGCCTCGCGCATGGGGGATCCTCGGGAAGGGCGAAGGTAACCCCGGGGGACGGGGTTTCAACGTGAAACACGCGGCTTCGCCGCTCGGCTATCGCGGTGGCCAAAGTTCGCCGAGACACGCGTCGAGGAACAGGAGCGCGAGCATGACGAGAAGGCAGACCCACCGGAGCGAGGTGCGCTCGGAGGTCGGCGGCGGATCCGGCCACGGAGACGACCGCGCAGGCAGGGCGACGGGACGTCCGGGCGCATCGAGCACCGAGACGCCGACCATGCGGCCGTCGAGCCTGTAATGCCCGGGGGTGCCCGGCAAGAGCCATTCACCGTCCGCCCCCTGCCTGAGATCGACGGGGCGCCCGTCCGCGTCCGAGAGGACCGGACGCGGGTCGCCCGGGGCCCCCGCCGGCGCCCCGACCCGACGCGTCAACGCGTCCGACCGAACACCGAGGCGCGGCACCTCCGCGAGGACCCCCCGGATCATGACGGGGAACGCCGCGAGACGGACGAGCGACCCGCCGTCGGCCGTCGGCGGCACCGAAAACACGTGAAGCCGACGTCCTCGATCCGTCACCTTCCCGAACATCACCCCCCGCCCTCCGACCACCCGGGCGTCCGCGCCGTCGGGGGGCGTCCAACCGCGCGACACCTCCGAGGTCCACTCCCGGGGGTCGAACGCGTCGCGACCGCCGAACGCCGGAGACACGGATCGGGCCGAATCCGGCGCCGGAGGGCCCATCCGCCCCGCCCACGCCGGCAGATCGGCGGAGAACGCGGCGTAGTCGCCCGGAGGGAGGGCGTCCGGAACCCGCCCGCCGACGAAACACGTCAAGTCCCACGGATCGAGCGATACGGGGAGCGCGTCGGGCGACACGCGCCCCGAACCTTCCGCGGCGACGCGTCCGGAAGCCGCGAGCGCGGCGTCGAGCGCCGGGGTCGGCCCGCGCGCCACGACCAGGACTTTGAGGGCGCTCGGGATCACGCCGTCGAGGAATGCGGTGTCGTCGTCGGGCCACGCGTCGGGAGGTTCGAGGACGAGGCGCGGGCGGGCGAGCGGCGTTCCGTCGACCGACACCGTCGTCTCCCCGTTCGTCGCGACGGCGACGCTCACGATGCGGCGATCCCCGTCGAACAACGCCAACGTGCGCGCGGGCCCGTCGGTGCGGACGCGCCAACCGCCGACGACCGGGACGACGGAGCGAATCCCGCCGACCTCGGCGAGCGGCCCGGGAACGGAAGCAACGACGTGCACGCCCTTCGGCGGGTCTTCCGTCGGCAGGAACGGCGTCACCAACAACGTGCGCATCTCGGGGTCGACCGACGCGGTTCGGGCGACCCACGCCACGTCGCGCGGCACGTCGGCCCCGAACGTCGCTCCGGCGGGGCCGCGACCGTCGGGACTCCACGCGATCGTCCGCACGGGTCCGTCCGTCCGCGCGCGTGCCGTCGCACCTTCCGCCGCCGCGGCCGTCGCGTCGGCGAGCGTTCCGGTTGCGTGCTTCGACGAAAGTCCCGCCGAGCGATCGACGACGATCAATGTCGACACTTGAAGACGCGCCCCGCGCTCCTTCATCGGATGGGCCCAAGCCGCCACGGCCGCCGCGATCAACAACGCCTTCACGAGCACGGAGACGATCCAACGAAGCGGCGTCGGAGCACGGGTGGATTCGCCGATCGCCTTTTCCCACACGGGCAACCACGGGACGACGACCGCGGCCGCCTTGCGTTTCAGAAGAACGAGGAGAAGAAGGAACGGCAAGCCCCAGAGGAGACGAAGGAGATTCGGATCTTCGAAGACGATCGCTTCCGGCGTCATCGTCAACCCACCACGGCGCGGGCGCGCAGCGTGTCGAGAACGAGCGATTCGACGGCGGCTTCCGCGTCGAGACGATGATGATTCGCACCGAACGCGCGGGCCGTCCGCGCGACGTCTTCGAAGTGGTCCTCGACCGCCTTTCGATGCCGCGCGAGAAGCGCCGGGGTCATGACCACGCGGAGCGTGCGGCCGGTCTCGGCGTCGGTAAGCACGACCGGGCCGTCGAGCGACGGCGACGCCTCGGCCGCGATCCACAGATGAAGGGCTTCCACGCGCTCGCCGCGGCGACGCAGAAACCCGAGAGCGGATTCGAAACGATCGGCGGCCCAAAAATCGCTCAGCAACAGCGTGATCCCGGGATGCCGTCGACCGCCGTAGGCCGCCGAGAGCACGTCCATGAGTCCGTCTCCCCCGGTTTCCGGAAGCGTCTCGAGGTGCCTCAAGAACCCGGCGGCGCCGGAACGTCCTGAAAACGCCGCATCGCGTGCGGTACCCGGAAAAGGAATCACGCGGACGGAACCGTGGCGCGCCAACGCGATCCATCCGAGTGCGGCCGCCAACTTGCGCGCCGTCGCGGCCTTCACGCCTCCCGCGGTCGCCATGGAGGGACTCGCGTCGATCAAAATGGTCACGCGAGGAGTCACCTCGGCGTCGAATTCCTTCACGACGAGTTCGTCGAGCCGCACGAACGCGTTCCAGTCGATCGACCGGATGTCGTCGCCCGGCACGTAGCCGCGATGTCCGCGGAACGAAGAGCCCGCACCGCGTCGCAGCGAGGCGACGTCGCCCGGGCGATCGCCGGCGACCAAGCGACCGACGCGGAGTTCCAACCTCTCGAGGCGCGCGAGGAATTTCGGATCGAGCAACGACATCAGCGATCGTTCCGCCGATTGAGACGTTCGAAATAGCGCCGGACGGCGTCTCGATCCGCGGGCGAAAAGGCCGGGCGTACGAGATCGGTTTCCTTCTTGAAGACCGGAGTCCGCGACGCGGGCGCGGCCGGAGGAGGTGGCGGCGGAGGAGGCGGCGGCGTGTCGCCGCCTTTCTCGCGGTCCCAAACCGAAACGTCCTTTTCGATCGTCGGTCCGTCGTTGAACAGAGGTTCCACCGCGACGCCGACGCGCCGTGCCTCCGGCAGACGATCGGGGGCTCCGAGAACGGGCGGGGTCCCGGCCCCTTCCGTGTTCCCTTTCTTCGGAGCCTCCTTGGACGGCTCCTTCTTCTCCTTCTCTTCCTTCGATCCCATGGGCACGCGCAATCGGGCCGAAAGGTCTTCGACGTTTTCGGCGACCTGCACGACGAGCGTATTTCCCATGAGGCCGGGGTCGATCGGCGACGGCGACGTCACGGGAGCCGCCGCGACGACGAAGGTGAAGAGTCCGGGACGATAGATCCCCATCGTCTTCAGGTGTTCGAGGACTCCGAACTTTTGCTTCAGAACGCCGACGTCCGTCCCGACCGACCAACCGAGCGGAATCGCGAGCACCCGAAACCCGTCGCCGAATCCGGCGTCGGGATACGGCAGCCCGTCGGACACGCCGAGCCGGACTTCGATCGGAACGGCGACGGATGCCGGTCGCTTCACGTCGAGTCCGAACGTCAGTTCGATCGGCGCCTCGAGGGTGTAGATGCGGCGATCGGAAACGACGGTAATCGCGACGTCGGGAACAACTTCCTTTTTCGTCTCGGGGGGGGGCGCGGATTCGGTCGCGGGCGACGACGACGGTCGTGAATCGGAAGCGGGGGCGAACAACGCCGAGGCGTCGGTGGCGAGTCGGTGCCCGAGTCCGACGCCGTCCGTCGGAAAAAGTCGACACAGCGCCGAGGCGACGCCGATCGCCACGAGAAGGGCGACGACGGAGCGAACGGAAATCGGCGCACGACGTCCCGCGGGCAACGCGACGGCGAGACGTTCCGCGGCGTCGGCGACGAGCGGCGAGAGACGTCCGTCCGGCGCATCGGTAAGGACATGAGCACCCGCCGCGAGGAGATCCACGTCGGACGCATCGCGCGCGAATCCCCGTGCGATGCCGGCGAATCCGGCCGATTCGACCGCCGCCGCGGCACGACGGCCCGCGACGATCACGAGCCCCGCGAGGACGGCGGCCGCCACCCGCGCCGCCGTAACGGCCTCGGGCGGCAACGCCACGGCTCCCGACGCCAACGTCCCCACCACACACGCGGCGGGTGCGAGCCGCAAGCACGCGTCCGCGACGGCCCGCCGTTTCGACGCGCGGATTTCGCGAAAGAGCCGGGCTCGGAGATTCGGGGCGTCGACGGTCATCGGCGGCATCCGCGTATCAGCGGCGGGTGGACTCCGATTCCATGATGACGATCTTGCCCACCTCCGGGACCTCCATGCGGAACGTCGCCTTGCGGACCTTCGGCGACACGTATTCGACGGTCTCGATCATCTCGGTCGGGTTGCCCGTCGCGTCGACGCCGCGGATGGAACTCGTCATGACGCGCTTCTCCGCGTCCCAAGTGCCTTCGACGGAGAACGGCGTCGCCGTCCACGAGTCGACCCACGTGCCTCGGTACTTCTTCGCACGCGCGTCCCATCCGAGGACGAGATGGCCGTGGAAGGAGCCGTCCGTCGCCTTCCAATCCGAGAACGTCCACAGCCCTCCGGGCATGACCGAGGTGGTGTACACACCCTTCATCACCGACGGCGGCTTGCCGGGCTCGAAGTACATCTTGTTCGTGAAGTCCCACGCCCCGACGTCTTCGGCGAACAACGCGTGCTCGGGTCCCGGCTTCGGAACCGGCACCGCGGCGGCTTCCGCAGCCTTGACGGGATCCTGCGGCTTGGGGGCGTCTTGAGGGAGGTCCATCCGCGAGAGGACGAGCGCTCCGAACAGTCCGAAAGCGAGTGCGGTACGACGGATCATGGAAGAAGGCTCCGATCGAGGTCGGGTGGAGGAAGGAGCCACCCGCGTCCATCTTGCTACGGCACGAAGCGGGGGCCAACGGAACGTGCTAGAAACCCGGCGCCCCGGGACGAAATCCATGCCGAAGACCCTCGCATCCGCCGCCGACCGCCACGATCTGTACCAACGTTCCGTCCAGACCCCCGACCGCGACATCCGGTGGATCTGCAACGCCTACGGCAAGCTCGCGGGCCGCGATCTGCGGACGTTCCGCGAGGACTTCTGCGGAACCGCGGCGCTGTCGTGCGCGTTCGTGAAGCGGCACCCCGACAACACCGCGATCGGCGTCGACCTCGACGGCCCCACGCTCGACTGGGGCACGCGGCACAACCTCGCCCGCTTGAAGCCCGAGACCCGCGAACGCGTGCGGCTCATCCAAGCGGACGTGCGCGACGTGGTCCGTCCGAAGGTCGAGCTCCTCGCCGCGGCCAACTTTTCCTGGTTCATCTTCCACGAACGCGCCGCGCTCGGCGCCTACTTCAAGAACTGCCTCAAGTCGCTCGTCGAGGGCGGTTGGCTGTTCCTCGATTTGTGGGGCGGATCGGAAGCCCACGCCTGCCACTCGGAAACGCGGCGTCTCAAGGGATTCACGTACACGTGGGATCAGGAGAAGTTCGACCCCATCGGCGGAAAGACGCTCGCCCACATCCACTTCGGTTTCCGCGACGGATCGAAACTCGAACGCGCCTTCACCTACGACTGGCGGCTTTGGAGTCTGCCGGAGACGCAAGACCTTCTACGGGAAGTGGGCTTCGAAGACGTCCACGTCTACTGGGAAGGGGCGCATGCCGAATCCGGGAAGGGAACGGGCATCTTCCGTCGGCGCACCGAAGGCACACCGGATCTCTCGTACGTCGCCTACGTCATGGCGCGCCGTCCGGCGCGCTGATCAGGAACGGACGCCGCCTTCGGAGAGGACGAGCAACCGACGCGCCCCGCGCGTGTAGGGGTGCATCGCGTCCCGCGTTCCGGCGTCCTGCGCCAAAAGAACGAGGTCGCCGCCGCCGACTTCGAGACCGAGCGTGGAATAGTCGCAGTTCCCGGAAACGACGAGACGCGCCGGCGGGGCTCCCGCGGGCGCGGCGCCGCGCAGCGTTTCCGAAAGTCGACGGCTCGCGTGCGAGGCGACGTCGCGATTCGGAGCGAAGAGGACGAAAGCGAGCGGCAACTGACGGGAGGCCGCGAGACGCGCCCCGTGGCGCACCGCGAAATCGAATCCCGTACGTCCGTCGAGCGGCACCAACACCCGGGTGACCGGATCCTTCTTCACGATCGTGCGCATGGCCGTCCCTCCTCGCCTACCTCCGGAGCGTGCGCCCCGGTTGCGATCGATGATGGAGGAGCCGCGGAAAAGAACACCCCGGAGAAGAAGGAAAAGGGAATGAAAGAGGGAATTTGGGGGTCTTTTTACGTGGGGTCCACAACCCCGGCGCTTCCACTGTCCGATCGCGGAGACCGAAAGAACCCCGTACGCAGAGCGGTTCCACGCGGAACGGCGCGCCCTCCGGACGGACTCCTACCGGAATCCCGTGGGAGTCATCGGCCGGACGCCGGATTTTCTTGAGCTGAACGGAACCGCACCTCGTCGAGGAACGCCGCCCGAACGCGGTCGTCGACCGTCGCGTCGTCCGGAAGCGGCACCCCGAAAACCTCGGCGAGCGCTTCGAGAGCGGCCGCTCGCCCGCCCGGCAGTCCGTTCGCGACCTGCTCGAGCATCACCGACACGTCTTCGCGATCGCGACGGATGCGGAATCGTGCGACCTTCGACGCTTCGTCGAGTTCCTTGACGGAAAAACGCGCGGCGGCGAGCGTGTCGAGAATATCGGTCCGTCGCGCGGAACCCGCGGCCCGAAGCGCCGCCAAGGGGACGGACGGGTCGGGGTCACGCAGAGCGTCGGCGAAAACCGCGACGGCCTCGGCCCCCTCCACCGCGACCAACGCTTCGACGGACCGCGACCGGACCGACGGGAAGGGATCTTTCGCCAGCCGACGCAGGATCACGCGGGCTTCCGACAGATCCATACCGGCCAACGCTTGGGCGAGTCCCGCTCGCCACGTCGGCTTGTCGGCGGCACGAACGAGTCCTTCTTCCACGAAGGGCAATGCGGCGGCGCCGAGGCGCGCGAGCATACGCCGCGATTGTTCCATGAAGAGAAACTGGAACTGTCCGACGATGTCGACTTCGGTACGAATCCGTTCGTCGAGGATCGGATCGAGGCCCATGCGATACGCGGGACCTTCTCCGACGAGCGGCTTCGGATCCTTCGCGCGGTCCTTCCACCACGCCCGCCACTTCGCGACGGCCTCGGCCTTCGCCCGCATGCCGATGTCGGCGTCGAAACCGAAGTCCACGCCGGACATGTCGACGAGCATACGATTGGCCGTCTCGCTCTCGTAAGCCTTGCGTTCGAGGGCCGTGATCAATCGCGGGATCCCCGACCGCGATCCGAAGCGCAGAGCCGCACGGGCCGCATGCACCGCCGTGAGGCCGTCACGGTCGTCGATCGCATGGAGGACGTCCGCCAACGCGCGCCATGAACCGATCGATTCGAGAGCGATCACGGCCATCGCGCGTTCCGGACCGCGCTCGATGGGAAGCGCCGACGGATTTTCGGCGACGACGAGGCCCCATGGCGCCGTCTTCGACGGAACGAGCACGAAGGCGGTTTGACTTTTGTCAGATAAGACCGCGCGCAGGGTCGGGATCGCCGCGACGTTTCCGGGGCGTCCCTCGGCGAGAATGCGTTCGATACGCTCGGGTGACGCGACGCCGGGATCCGTGAGGCGGGCGATCAACGCCGCGTCGACCGCGTGCGGAGACGGCCCTTCCGGCGGAGGCGGCGCCGAACACGCCGCGACGAGCAGCACCGCGACGACGATGCGCCTAGCCGCCGACACGGAGGACGCTTTCATGCAAAAGAATCGCTTCCGCATCTTCGAGGAACGGCTGCCTCTTGTAGAGCAGCCTCACGGTGACGGAACGCAACGATTCCGGAAGTACGACGGCGTAGCGGCGCGCCTCCCCCGCCGGAATCTGCGTGTTCTCCGCGTAGTGCTGTTTCCGGTTCGGGTTGAACGCCGCCGCGACGCGGGTCGCCCGCACCGACGCACGGCCGGCGGATCCGAAGTCCGCGATCCACTCCGCTTCGGCACCCGGAGTTCGCAGCGGACTCTTCAGGTCGAATTCGTCGCGGTACGGATTGCGATAGCGATCGATACGTGCAGAGACGACGGATCCCGTGGACGTCTCCGCGACGATCACGAGATCCACGGCGCGGTGCCGTTCGTCGGCCGGAAAGTTGTGGCCCGTGCCGTCGTTGCGGACTTCGATCCCGACCGTCCGACCGTCGACGGACGTCTTCATGGACGCCGCCGACTTGAGCGATGCGAGGTCGTGCGACGCCGGGAAACGATGGGACTTGCCCTTGCGGGCGGGCAACGTCGCCGTCGCCGGACGATCCACCTCCGGCATGTGACATCCGTTGCAGTCCTTGAAATTGGAACCCGGCACGGCGTAGTGCGTTTCCTTCCAATCCTGAACGACCTTGTGCTGGTCGTGGCACGGCGTGCAGGTGCGAAGGTCCTTGATCGCCGCCGACGGCACCGGGTTGCACGGCGCCTCCACGGCCCCGACGATGTGCGTGCCGCCGAGCATCGTGTCGTGATGCTTGTGGCACGCGAAGCAGTCGACGCCTTCTTCGAGGGTCACGAGTCGCTCGAGCGCCCGTTCGCCGAGTCCGGTTTCCGGAATGGGTCGCGGCGCGTGACACGGCAGGCAGTCTCGGTCGCGAAACCCCTTCGAGAGGCGTTGCACTTCCGGGTTGGTGTACGCGAGACCATGCTGGGAGCCCGCCCACTCGTCGTAGACCTCCTGATGGCAGGGGCGGCAGTCGGAACTCCGCGCGAGCGTCATCGGCTTCCCCGATCGAGGCAACTCCGCGACGGAGGTCGACGGACTCCCCGACCCGCGCGAAAGCCATCCCACCGTCGCTCCCACGGCGACGAGGACGGCGAGCACGGCGAGGAGTCGCAGACGATTCATCCTGTCGATTCTACGACGACGGGGCACGGCCCCGGAACTCGGATCCGCAGAACGGAACCGAGAGCGGGTGCCGTTGCGAGATCGACGAAAAGCGAAATTCCGTCGCGCATCCTCACGGACGCGCGGTAGGCGCCCTCGCGAAAAGCGACGTGTTGCACGACGCCGTCCACACCTCCGTCGTCGACGACGACGTCGGAGGGTCGCACGACGACGCGGACCGACGTCGCCGTCGCGGGCACATGCAGCGCGATCCGTCCGAGGGACGTCTCGGCGCACCCATCCGTGGACGCCGTTCCCGGAACGAGCACCGCGCTTCCGAGGAACGCGGCGACCACCGCATCACCCGGCGCTTTCCACAGCGCGGCCGGCGTTCCGCTCCGAAGGATGCGCCCGCCGTCCATGACGCTCACCGTCCCGGCGAGTGCGAAGGCTTCGCGCTGATCGTGCGTGACGAGAAGCAGCGTCGTCCCCCGCTCGCGATTCAGTTCGAGAAGACACGCGCGGATCGAAGCCGCCGTGGTCGGGTCGAGCGACGCCGTCGGCTCGTCGAGCAACAAAAGTTCGGGTTCGCCGACCACGGCGCGGGCGAGTCCGAGTCGCTGGCGTTCCCCACCGGAAAGGGTGTCGGGACGGCGGGATTCCATCCCGGCGAGACCGGTTGCGTCGAGCGTACGCGCGATGCGCGCCGAGGCTTCGGATCCGCGCACTCCCATGCAGTCGAGCGTGAACGCCAAGTGGCCTCGAACGTCCAAGTGCGGCCAGAGCCCGTGACCTTGGAATACGAATCCCAATCGGCGCGCCTCGGCGGGGACGCGCTCTTCGGGATCGGAGAACACGCGGCCCGCATGCGCGACCGAACCGGCCGACGACGGCGTCAAGCCGGCGACGGTCCGCAGAAGCGTCGTCTTCCCCGCTCCGGACGCCCCGATCAGCGCATGCACGCCGCCGCGCGCGACCTCGAGATCCACGGCGTCGAGGAGCGTGCGACCGCCGACGACGACGGAAACTCCGCGGAGTTCAAGCCCCATGCCCATGGCGTTCCTCCTCTCCCGATGTGATCAACGCGTGGATGACGACGGGCAACAATCCCAGCGCCGTCGCCAAAAGACAGAGCGCCGACACTTCGGCGTCCCGCGCGTAGTGGACCATGTTGAAGATGCGCACCTGCACGGTTTCCATTCCGGGAGGATAGGTGAGCAGCGTCGTGTCGAGTTCGACGAGAGCCAACGTCATCGCCGCGGTCCACGCGACCCCGAGCGTCGAGGCCATCATGGGAAGCGAAATCACCCGGAATCTCTTCGCGGCGGACGCCCCCGCGAGGCGCGCGGCCTCCTCGGCGGAGGGATCGAGTCCGAGGAACCCGTCGCGGAGGACTCGCACCACGATCGGCAGGAAACGCCCGGCGAGCGCCAGAACGACGAGGATCAATCCGTCGCGGTAGAGCCCGCCGATCACCGGTACCCCGTCGGTTGTCTTCCAAAAGAGGATCGTACCGACCCCGAGGAGAACGGGGGGCATCGCGATGAGGGCCGTCAATCCGCGTTCGGAGGCACCGCCGGGGCGGGCCGCGAAGCGACGCGCCAACGGCCAGGCGGCCACGACGAGCACGAGGCCCGCCAGGGTCGCGAAGAGAAGTCCGTTTCCGAAGGACGCGGCCGTGCGCGCCCACACCAACTGGAACGCCGCGAGACCTTCGCCCGTCCTTCGCGACTCCTCGACCAGTTTCCCGATCAGTCCGGCCATCGGGACTCCGACGCCGAGAAGCACGGGGACGAGCGCCGCGCACGTCATCCACGGACCACCGGGAAGGCGCGCGGCCTTCGCGGTGCCGCCGAGCGTTCCGCGGCGCCACGACGGGTCGCCGAGCAGAGACGCCGCCACGGCCGCCGAAATGAACAGCGGCAAGGCGAGCAGCGCGCCCTCGCCCTGACTGCGTTGGGAGAACGTGAAGAACAGGCGCTGAACGAGCACGGGCGTGTCGAGCAACGACGGGACGGCGTAGGCACCCGCGGCGAGCGCGAAGACGAGTGCGGCCGCTCCGGGGAGCACGGCCTTCGCCGCAGGCAGATACACGGCCGTGAGCGCCGCCCGCGTACCTCCCGCGATTCGGGCCGCCGCGGCGGATTCCCGATCGATCCGACGGAGCGCGTCCGCGACGGGCAAGGCGACCAGAGGAAAGAGGGCCATGGCGAGAATCCACGCGGGGCCGGGCCACACGTACGGAAGCCAAGCGGCGCGGACGTCGAACACGATCCCGTCTTCCGCAAGGCGCGTCGTGATCCACCCTTGGCGCCCGATCCAACGCATCCAGCCGATCGTGTGGATGTGATGCGGGACGAGCAACGGAACGAACGCCGCCGCCACGACGAAAGAGCGCAGCGGGAATGCGTAGGCTCCGATCGCGAAGCCGAGCGGAAAACCGACGACGACGGCGAACAGCGTCGCCAACCCGGCGAGCGCGAGGGTGTTGACCAAAAGTCCGTGGATCGCGGGATCGAGGAGCGTCTCGATCGAACGTCCTTCGCGGAACGCTTCGATGCCGATCGCCGTCATCGGGGCGACGAGACAGAGCGCGGGGAGCGCCCAAGCCGTCCATCGCCCCGACCGGATCATGCGCGCGCCCGACGCTTGGCGATGAGCACCACGCACACGAGTGCGATCACCCCCGCGAGGATGTAGGTGGGCGTGCGATCCGCGCCGCCCGACACCGCTTCGTTCGGATTGGTGCCGATGAACAAGCGCCCGAGATCGTCGGGGGCGCCTTCGAGAGCGTCGGCCACGCGGTTCCAGTCGACGGCCATCACCTTCAGGTCTTCGTAGCCCTTGACGTGCGGAGGCTTCGCGACGCCCGGGTGAAGCGGAATCTGCGCGGAACGTCCCTCCGCGAGAGCCTTCTCGGTTTCGGGGCGAAGCAAGAAGTCGATGAACGCCTTGGCTTCTTCGGGATGCGGTGCGCCCTTCATGAGCATGACCGTGTTCGGAATGAGAAGAACACCGGGATCATCCTTGCCCTGATCGGGGTAGATGACGGTGATCGGCTTTCCGTCGAGGCGTGCGGCATGCGCGTCGTCCGTATCCGTGAGTCCGAACGGACGTCCACCGTCGGACACTTCCTTCATCGCGGGCGCGTTCCCCTTCTCGAAGCGGGTCCCGTTCTCGAGAGCGGACTTGAACCACTTGAGCATCGCGTCCTTGCCGTTCATCGAAGCGAGGACCGCCGCGTGCGTCAGCGTGGTACCGAACAAAGGCTTCGACATGACGCAGGTCCCGCGCCACTTCGGATCCGCGAGATCCGCGACGCGCGACGGTGCCGACTTCGGATCCGCCGCCTGCGTGTTCACGACGAGGATGCGACCGCGCGCGCCGAACCCCGTCCACAATCCCGTCGGGTCTTTGAAGCCCGCGGGAATCGTCGCCGCGTTCGCCGAAACATACGGCGCGAGAAGCCCCTTTTTCGCGAGTCGGATCGCCTGGCCGGTCTCGTTGTTCCAAAAGACGTCCGCCCGCGTCGCACCCGCTTCGGCGATCAGCCGGTTCACGAGCCCCACCGTTTTGTTGTCTTCGGTGTCCGAGACCGCCTCGACCTTGATCCCGGTCGCCTTCTCGAATTCCTTCAGGA
>CAIWVZ010000401.1 GCA_903916245.1 uncultured Planctomycetota bacterium
ACCACCCTTCCGGTGACCGTTCGCCCGCAGGGCCGTGGCGCGGTCGTCTTCGACATCGTCGCCTCCGTGAACGACGCGACCTCTCCCGCGCTCGCCGAGCGCATCGGCGTTCTCGTCGACGGCACGATCGACGTCGCGATGGCGTCGGGCGCGGACGCGGCCCACGACGCGCTCGCGGCGACGCTCGGCCCCGGCTTTTCGGTCCGCACTCTCGACCTCGCGACTCCACCGACCCGTCGTCCGGACGTCGTGATCCTCGACGACGTGCCCGCGCGTAGCCTTTCGACGACGGTGGTCGACGCGGTGCGCTCCGCCGTCGTCGACGGCGGCACCGGACTCCTCGTCTCCGGTGCGAACGCGAGTTTCGGTCCGGGCGGTTACGCCGACACGCCGCTCGGCGACCTTCTCCCCGTGACGTTCCCGCAAGAAGAAGAGCGGCGCGACCCCTCCGTCGGACTCGTGATCGTCATCGACACTTCCGGATCCATGTCGGGGACTCGCATCGACCTTGCGAAGGAAGTGGCGCGGCTCGCGATCAAGCGCCTTCTCCCCCACGACAAGGTCGGCATGGTCGAGTTCTACGGATCGCGGCGTTGGGCCGCACCGCTCCAAACCGCCGCCAACGCCATCGAAATCCAACGCGCGCTGAATCGACTGCAGGCGGGCGGCGGCACCATCATCTACGAAGCCCTCGAGGAGTCGTACTACGCGCTTCTCGAGGCCCGCACGCGTTTCCGGCACGCCCTCGTGATCACCGACGGCGGTGTCGAATCCGGCCCCTTCGAAGCGCTCGCCCGCCGCATGGCGGACAGCGGCATCCTCGTTCACACCGTTCTCGTCGGCCCGGGAGGCAACTCTCCGTTCCTTCAGGACCTCTCGCGCTGGGGACGCGGACGCTTCTACGCCTGCCCGAATCGCCATCGGCTTCCCGATCTCTCGTTCCGCGAACCCCAAGCCTCGCCGCGGCCCGCCGTCGAATCCGGCGCTCTGCCCGTCGTGCGCTCGACGACGTCGGAGACGACCGCCGGGATCGGCGACGCGTCCGTGTCCATCGCACTTTCGGGAGCGGCCACCCTGCGACCCGGCGCGGAGCTCCTCTTGGCGGTCAAAGGTGAACGTCCACTTTTGGCGTCGTGGGACCAGGGACGCGGACGCGCGGCGGCGCTCGCCACCGAACTCCTCGGACCCGGCGTCGCCCCGTGGCGCGCCGATCCCACCCATCCGACGCTCTTGATGGATCTCGTCCGAGCCCTTTCGCGCGGTACGACCGCCGAAGCGGCGACGCTTCGCGTCACACCGCGTCGCGGCTCCGTGTGGATCGACGCCGAAGGCTTCGCCTCGGCACCGCGCATCGACGCCGGCGGCTTCTCCGAACTCGCCGCGCCGCGCGGCGACGGCGGCTTCACGGTCGCCGTTCCGGCACCGGAGGCGCCCGTCGTCGTCGAAGCCCGCAGCGGCGACACGACGGCCCGAGCCGTCGCCCTTCG
This sequence comes from uncultured Planctomycetota bacterium, assembly GCA_903916245.1. Taxonomy (GTDB): domain Bacteria; phylum Planctomycetota; family CAIWVZ01; genus CAIWVZ01. The sequence continues at coordinate 1,488 of CAIWVZ010000401.1, forward strand.
CCCGAACTCCCGCGACGGACGTCTCGACGACGCCGGGCCCGCATTGTCCGCGCTCGCGACGTTGACGGGCGGTACCACCGACGGACCGCTACCGACCACCATGCCCGCCCCCGACGCCCCGCGCTCCCGCCGCACACCCGCGGCCCTCCTCGGCATGACCTTGTTTCTCCTCGCCCTCCTCGTGCGCCGTTGGCCCGAGCGCGTGCGCGCGGCCCTTCCCCTCGTGGCGATCTGGATCACGATCGGCGGCGACCTCGTCGCTCAGACGCCGACGTCGAAACCGGATCCCGTCGTTCTCGCCCTCGATCGCAGCACGCTCACCTACGAACGGCGCGTGGCCTCCCTCACCGACGACGTCGCACGGCTCGCGTTCTTCGACGCGATGGGCGACGTCGAACCCGCCCGCACGCTGGCGGAGACTCTCCTCGCCCGAAACGACCTCGACGACGCCGTCCGCTTCGACGTCGAACTGCGACTCGCGCTGCTCGACGATTCCAAAGCGACGCCGCGCGCGGCGGCCCGCCTCGCGGGACTCGACGCCGCGGGCGCCCCGGCGATCCTCCGACGCGCCCTCGCGGTCGAACGGACGGGAGATCCCCGCGCGGCCGCCGACGCGTGGGAAAAAGCCGCCGGAGAACTTCCCCTCGCGCGCGATCGACGTTTCGCATGGGCGCGCTTCCTGACGTCGATGCGACGGGCGGGCGCTCTCGGCGAGGTCGGCGCTCGCCTCGCTCCGAAGGCGACGGACGACGTTCACGCGCGCCGCACGATGCTGCAGGCCCTGCGGGAAACGGGAGCCGCGGAGGCGGCGCTCGCCCTCGCGACGTCCGGCGACGGCGCGTTGTCCGACGAAGCCTTGGCGGTCGCGGTGGAAACCGGACGCGCGGATCTCGCGATCGCGACGGCACGCGCGCTCCTCACGAAGAATCCGAAGGACCTCGCCACGCGAACGCTCCTCGCCCGCACCTTGGCCGAACAACAGGATCGCGTGGCGGCGGATCGCGTCCTCGGCGAAGGCCTCCCGATCGCGACCGACAACGGCACCCTGCTGTTCATCTTCGCGCGCGCGGACGACTGGAAACTCGAGACG
>CAIWVZ010000402.1 GCA_903916245.1 uncultured Planctomycetota bacterium
AACGTCGACAGCTCGGCGGTCACCGTCGACGTCGCGATCGTCGCCGCATCGAGAGCGACGCGATAGCCGACGCCGGGAGCGGTCCCCGTGTCGAACGCCATGAGGAACGCGACGACGTCGTCCTTGAGCGACGCGGGGTAACTCGCGAAAAAGGACAGATTGAGGAACGCGGTCAAGCCGGGCGTCGAGCCGTCGAAGGAAAAACCGGTTCCGTTGCGTTGCGGTCCTTGCAGCGCGTTGAATCCGGTACGTCGATACAGATTGCGCAACTGAGGAGGGTTGTAGGCTTGGATGTTTCCGAGCGTCGGGCCGGGAACGATCATCGCGGCCCCGCCGTCGGAGTTCACGTGACACGTGGCGCAGGTTCGCGCGACGCCTCCCGTCGTGAAAGTTTGATTCAGGAACGTCGAGCGGCCCACCGACGCGCTGGCACCGATGGGTGTGGTCGCGAAACCGCGCGCCAACGTTTGATTGGGGTTCGGCGGAAACGCGATCGTCGTGGCGAAGGCGGTGAAGTCCGCGAGTTGAGCGGGATTCAACGGCGCGCCGCCGAGCAACTCCGCGAACGACGCGTTGAACGTGTCGAAGGTCGTGCGGTCGCCGCGCCAATGGAGCGGGTCGCCCGCCGCGAGTCCCGAACCGAGTCCGCGCATCGTCTGCGTCGTCATCGGCCCTTTCATGGGATGTTGCGGAGCGGCGAAGGTCGCGAGATTCGCGGGAACGGGCACCATCGATCCGGACGGATCGCCGAGATCCCAAGCGAGTCCGTCGATCTCGGCGTCGACGTGACACGACGCACACGACATCGATCCGTTGCCGGAAAGTCGCGCATCGTAGAAGTACCGCCGTCCGACGCGTACCGACGGCGAGAGCGGATCGACACCGCCCAACGAGAACTCGCCGACGAACAGACGCGACGCCGTGTCGTAGACGGAAACGGAACGCGACAACGTGTTGGCGACGTAGAGCCGCTGCGCGATCGGATGCAACGCAAGACCGCGTGGTCCGCGCTTCATCGCCGGATTCCAGTTCTGCGCGATGGTCGGAAACGACTCGAGACGCGCCACCACGTTTCCGGAGAGATCGAGGATGCCGATGCGGTCGCTTCCGAACCCCGCGACGTAGACGAGTCCCGCCGCGGCGTCGATCGCGACGTCGAACGGTTCCGCCAACGCGGTCGCGATCGACGGCAGGTGCGGCAACGGCGTGTAGACCATTCCCGGATTCAGGTCGACCGGGACGACGCTCGTCGTCGTCCCGAGCGTCACGCGGGTGATTCGCGAGTCGATCGCATGTCCGCGAATCGCGGGTTCGAACCGCGTTCGGTTCTTCGCCTCCGTGTTCGCGACGAAAATCTCGCCGGTCACGGGATGCACGGCCATGTTCGTGTTGATCGTCCCCACCGACTTCGCGGTACGGGACACCGTCATCGTCGCAGCGTTGATTTCGAACAGGTCGTCGTCCGGCAGCGTCCAACCGATCTGCGGAAACGCGGGGTCGCCCGCGACACCGATGATCCCCTGCTGCGGGGCCGGAGGAAGCGCGCCGTTCGTGGGCGCGGGCGGAGCGGGCGCTTGGGCCGCCGGAATCACGGTCGTCCGATTCCCCGATCGCAGCGACAGCGCGTAGACCTTCGTGCCCGCGGGGTCCGTCGCGAGCGCGCGCGGATCCTTCGCCGGGATCGCGACGGTGCCGAGCTCGACGCGCGTGGTCGCGTCGAAAACGACGACCGCATCCGACGCTGAGGCCGCCACGAACGCCCGTCCGGACGCGAAGACGACGTCCGTCGGCTCGTCCTTCACCCGGAGAACGGCGATCTCGCGTCCCGCCGAGACCGAGACGACGCTGACGCAATCCGACAACCAACACGCGACCCATACTTCGTCGTCGGTACGCGGGGTGACCGAAACGGGGCAGGCCCCGACGGGGATGCGGTCGACGAGCACCGGACGATCGCGATCGGCGAGCGACCACACTTCGAGGTGATGCGTGTCGGTGTCGGCGACGAAGAGACGCTCGCCGGACGGACTCAACCGGATCGGATGCACCGGGGGCGCTTCGAAATTGACTCCGTAGCCCGCCTGCTGCGCGAGAGTGACGCCGACGAGGAGAATCGCCGCGAGGACGGACCGTACCGACATGAAGAACATCGCTCAGGGCGCGATGCGAACGGACACCGAACGGATGCACCCGGGGAACAGTGTAATGGACTCCGGGTTCCAACCGAAACCGGCGGGCAGCACGCCGACATGGAGCGTCGCGTCGCCCTCCGGCCATTCAGGGGCCGAATGGGAACGTTCTCCCGCGACGACACCTCCGACCACGTCGATGGTCGTCGGGTATCTGCCGCCGAACGAGAACCGAACTTCGGAGTCGCCGACGGACGGAAGCGTGAGGTGCGCGTCGGCGTAACACCAAGGCGAGGCGGTGATTCCTCCACCGCGCGGAACGAGCGCGACGAGCGCGCCCGCCGTTTCGGTTCTGAACGAATCCGTGCGCACGCGGATCACGACGGTCTGCCGATCGCACAGCGACAGCGACATCCCTTCCGCGAGTTCGTCCGGGAGCGCGAAACGCAGACTCGCCGACAGACGATGCCGTTCGACCGCCGCGGGACCGACACAGACCTGGACGTCGAGGAATCCGCGCGCGCGTTCGATCCCGAGCACGCCGAGGCCCGCTTCCGACAGCGCCGTCACGAGCCGCGTCTCGTTCCATCCTTCCATCGGGAACCCGCCACGATTCGCGGACGCGAGAGCGGCGGCTCCCTCCGGTTGTTCCTCGTCCTGAAACTGCAACCACGCCCGACCGCCCGGTGCGAGAACGCGCCGAATTTCGTGGAAGTAGCGAAATGCGGCACGTCGATCGACATGGATGAGACAAAGCAGCGAAACGACGAAATCGACGGTCCCCGCCGCGACGCAGGCGAGGCTGCTGCCGTCCGTCTCGACGATGCGTACGTTGGGAGACGCCGCGGTACGCGCACGAGCGATCGCGACCATTTCGGCGGAGATGTCGACTCCGATCACTTCGGCACATCGGTGTGCGAGCGCCTTCGTGAGTCGACCGACGCCGCAACCGAGATCGAGGACGCGGGACTCCGCGTGCAGGAACCACCCCAAGCGACGCAGGTCTTCGGATGCCGTGGCGTCGAAGTAGGCTTCGCGGGTCGACGGATCGCGCGACTCGGGAGACGACAACACGGCGAAGTACGCGTCTTCGCGGGCGGCGGCGTTCCAAAACTCCCGATCCGACCGCAGCCTTGCGGCGAGGCTTCCCGACGGCACCCAATCCGGAATGCGATCCGGGCCCGCGGGGACCACTCAGCGCGCCTCCGGCCGCGGAACCGTCGTGACGGCGTAGTCGGAAACGACGGGACGACCGCCTTCGCTGCGGACATCCATTTCAACTTTGACTTCCGTCAAGTCTTCGGGATGACGCGAACTCTTCCCCAGGAAAAGGATCGCGAGAAGAGGTCGGCTGCGCGAACCGCCGCCGGGAACGATGCGATCGTCGACGATCGGACCGTGCGCCTCGATGAGACGCGACCACGCGTCGTAGAACTCGTCGAACGGTCGGGTCGCGCGGGCCTCCTTCGACAGAGAGTGCCACGCAGCCGCGTAGCCCGTGCGCGAAGCCCCCGAGCCGTCCTCGTACGGAGCGTCGGCCGCCGTGAGGGCTTTGACGAAAAGCTCCGCGGCCGCGCCGCCGAAATCGCCGGGCACGCGCCTGAACCGCAGCCATGCGTCGATACCGGCCGCCGCCAAGCCGCCGATGGCGACGACGACGAGCGCGACGACGAGTTTGACGGGTGGCCCTTGGCGGGGCACGGGGGTGCGACGGGTGTCCACGATGATGCCCGCGAGTCTAGCGGGAGGCCCCGTACCGACCCAACGATTCCGGGCGCGGGTGTTAACTTCACGGACGCCGCCCATGCTCCCCAAGACGTTCCCCCGCCTCCTCGTGTCCCTCGTGCTCGCCGCGGCATCCGTCGCGGCTCAGGCCGTCGAAGGCGCGCGCCTGCGCGTGGCGATTCCCGAACCGCATCTCCGACGGATCGACGTCGAGGTCGTGATCCACCACGCCCCGCGGGGTGAGACGATCTTTCGGTTCGCCGACGTACTCCCCGGTCGGGCGGTCCGTGACGAACCGGGCGCTTGGATCGACGACGTGTCGGCCGACGACGGCGACGCACCGCTCCCGTGGCGGCGGACCGCCTTGGGGACGATCGCGGTCACGACCGGCGCGAAAGAACCCGTGCGGTTGCGCTTCCGCAGGCGGCTCGATCGCGACGCGCCCGGAGCCTTCGACGTGGGACCCCGACACGCGTCGTTCTTGGGAAGCGCCGTCTTTCCGACATGCGAGGGCGTCGGCGGCCCCGTCGTCGTCGAGATCGCCGCTCCGACCACTTGGTCCACGGCCACGACCCTCGCGAAAGACGGCGCGATGCGCGCCCGCGCCGCGTCGTTCGACGACGTCGCGATCGCCCGTTTCCTCGTCGGCACTCCGGAAACGTGGACGCCCGACGCCGTCCCGACCGCCGTGCACCTCGTCGGCGACCGACTGTCCGGCGACGCGACGCCGCCGTTCGTCACCGCCGTCGGCAAACTGGTCACCGAGGCGGAGCGACGACTCGGGGTTGCCTCGCCGATCTTCATCGCCGTCGTCGTCGGCCCGGATGCGGGGACGGCTTCCGTCCACGCGACCCCCGGAGCGGTGGAAGTCCGTGGTCCCTCGGGTTTCGTCGAGACGCCGGACCGCGAGCGACTTCTACGCGACGTCGCGCGCGGATTGGTCCGTCGTGCGCTTCCGATCGTCCCGGGTTCGGAAACGTCTTCCGAACGTTGGTTCCTCGACGGAACGACCGAGCATCTCGCGGACCTTCTCCTCGCTGGAGTTTCCGAGTCCGATGGGCGCTTCGCCGCGTCCCTCGAGGAACGCCTGCGCCGGGATGCCGCGTCGCCGCGGTCGCGTGCGTTGCCGCCCGCGCGGGCTTCCGAACTGGCGTTCGACCGCGAACGACGCGGCGCGGACGCCCCGGGCGCCGATCTCGCGGTCCAGGGTGGCTTGCTCGTCCTGGCTCTCGATCTTCACGTGCGTGCCGGTGGACCGTCGGGACTCCCGGACGTCCTGCGAGCACTCCGTGGCACCGACGCACCGAAGACGTTCGATCGCCGTCGACTCGTCGCGGCCTTCGACCGTATCGCACCGAAAGCCCTCCCCGCCGACTTCTTCGCACGCCACGTCGACGGCTCCGAGCCCGTGAACCTCGAACCGCTTCTCGCGACGATCGGCTTCGATCTCGCATCGACCAAGGACGCGTCCGCGCGCCTCGGAGCCACCACCCGCGACTTCACCGTGACCGGTTTCGACGACGACAGCCCGCTGCGCCTCGCGGGGGCTTCGGAGGGCGACCGGATCGTCGGGATCGGCACGTCCGTCCTCGGAGAGCGCGGCGCCGAAAGCGTCGAACAGGTGCTCGCACGCCATCGGCCGGGAGACATCGTCACCGTCACGTGGCGCAGCGCGGACGGTCGCGTCACGCAGAAGGCGGTACGCGCGACCGGAATGCCGCCCACCTTCCGCGTCGAACCCACCCCCCTTGTCGACGAAGCGACGGCTCGCCGCAAGGCGTCCTTCCTTCGGGGAACGACGCCGTGACCGCCGTGCACCCGGCGTGGGTTCTCGGTCTCTCGTACGCGGCGGGCTCCGTCTCCTTCGCGTACTGGGCCGTGAAATGGCGCACGGGCACCGACCTCCGCACCGTCGGGAGCGGCAACCTCGGCGCCACGAACGCCGCCCGCGTGTTGGGGCGGTCGTGGGGCGTCGCGATCTACGTCCTCGATTTCCTCAAAGGACTCGTCCCCGTCTTGGTCGCCGAGGCGATGCCCGACTGCCGGACGCCCGAGGGATGGCCGCCCCTTCCCCTCCTCGCCGGGCTCGCGGCGTTCGTCGGCCATTGTCTTCCGATGTGGCACGGTTTTCGCGGAGGAAAGGGCGTCGCGACGGGATCCGGGCTCGTCGTCGGCTTGGCCTCGCTCTCCGTCGTCGCGGCGGTCGGCGCGGCCTTCGGCCTCGGCGTGGCGGTGTCACGGACGATTTCCCTCGGCAGCATCCTCGCTTCCGCGACGCTCCCGATCGCCCACTACGTCCTGACCCATCCTCGACCGACTTCGGGCTCCGAGGGTTGGTCGTTCGCTCTGTTCATCCTCGTCGGACTCCTCGTCATCGTCCGTCACCGTGCCAACATGAAGCGGCTCCTCGCGGGAGAAGAGCCGCGCATCGGCGGGAACAACAAGTGACCACATACGCGATCATCGGCAACGGCGGATTCGGTACCGCCGTCGGACTCGTCCTCCGGGACCAAGGCTTCGACACGATCCAATGGGGGCACGACGCCGACTACGTCGAACGCGTGCGCGCGAAGCGGGAGAACGTGAAGTACCTTCCCGGCATCACGCTGCCCCGCGATTGGAAGCTCACCTCCGACGCGGCGGAAGCCGTCGCCGGCGTTTCGGTGATCGTGAACGCCGTGCCGACACAGCACGTGCGTTCGGTCTTCGAGACCCTCGCGCCCCACGTGAAGACGCGAACGCCCATCCTCTCGTTGTCGAAAGGCATCGAAGTCACCACGTTGCTGCGCCCGTCGCAGGTCTTGCGGGAACTCCTGCCGAAGTCCCCCGTCGCCGTTCTCTCCGGGCCGAGCCACGCCGAAGAAATCGCCCGCAAAATGCCCGCGTCCGTCGTGATCGGTGCGCGGTCGCACCTCTTGGCGCGCCGCATGCAAAACGCGCTCTCGACCGGTCGCTTCCGCGTCTACACGAACACCGACCCCGTCGGCGTCGAGTTGGCGGGGGCCCTCAAGAACATCATCGCGATCGCCGCGGGGATCTGCGACGGATTGGGATTCGGCGACAACACGAAGGCGGCACTCGTCACGCGCGGACTGGTCGAAGTGACGCGACTCGCGAAACGTCTCGGCGCCCGCGAACGCACGTTCTCGGGGCTCGCGGGCATGGGTGATCTCATCACCACCGCGTTCTCCCGTCACGGACGCAACCGTGCCGTCGGCGAGAAGATCGGCAAAGGTCAGTCGCTCAAGAAGATTCTCGGCGATCTCGAAGGTGTCGCGGAAGGCGTCGCGACGACCCGCTCAACGCTCGCGCTCGCGCGCCGTCACCGGGTCGACATGCCGATCGTCCGTGAAGTCCACGACATCCTCTTCGAAGGCAAAGACCCGCAGGATGCGCTCACGGCACTCATGACGCGGTCGACGAAGACGGAAATCTGACGCGACGATGCGAACGCTCTTCGTCCTCCTCGTGGTCGGACTCGGCGTCACGGTCGGACAGGAGTCCCGTCCCGAATCCCGTCCCGATTCGCCGCTCGCGCGCATCGAAGCGATCGCACAACTCGTGACCGATGCGGTTCGGGAAAACCCCGGCGACGCGCTGCGTGCGTCCCTTTCGGAAACATTGCTGGCCGCCGCACCCTGGCAGCGGATCCGCGCGCACCTCGTGGCGACGGCGAAGATCCACGGCCGCGGCATCGGCTACTCATGGGGGTCGGGAGGACCGAAAGCCCGTTCGGGATCCTTCTGGATCGCGTTGGAAAAAGGTTCCGAAATGTGGTGCGACGTCGTGCTCGACCCCGACGGTCGCACGTTGTCGGGCCTACTGTTCCAAGACCCGCATCGGATCGGTCAATCCGTCGACGACGTCCTGAAGGACTTCGCGAAGTTCCCGGGAACGACCGCGGCGGCGATCGGGACGCTCGGCGACGACGTCGATCTCGTCGCCGCGCACGCCCCGGAACTCCTGCTCCCGACGGGCTCCACCTTCAAACTGTGGGTCTTGGGAGCCTTGGCCGCCGGAGTCGAAGACGGCTCCCGACGTTGGGACGAAACCACCACCCTGACGAAAGCCCGGATGTCCGCCCCGTCCGGACGCCTCCACCAATGGCCCGAGGGGACGCCCTTCACGCTCGCCGCGTTGGCGGGTGCGATGATCTCCGAGAGCGACAACACCGCGACCGACCACCTCCTCTTCCACCTCGGTCGAACGACGGTCGAATCATGGATGCGCAAGACCGGCCACGCGACGCCCGCGGCCAACGTCCCGCTGCTCGCGACGCGGGAGCTCTTCCTCCTCAAGTTCTCCGCCGATGCGTCGCGCATCGATCGATGGATGACGGCAACCCCCGAAGGGCGCCGCGCGCTGCTCGCGTCGTTCGCGGGGCTTTCGATGGACGACGTCGCCTCGCCCGCCCTCCCGGTCCGACCGCGCGACATCGAGTGGTTCGCCTCTCCGCTCGATCTTCTTCGCACGATGAACGGTCTCCGCAAGATCGACGACGGAGGACGTGCGGTCTCTTTACTCGGAATCAATCCGGCCTTTCGCGTCGATTCATCGCGCTTTCCCATCGTCGCCTACAAGGGCGGGTCCGAACCCGGCGTGCTCAACATGACGTGGATGTGGAAGGACGATCGAGGCCGTTGGATGGCGGCCGCTTTCTCGTGGTGCCGCGACGACGCCGTCGTCGACGAAACCCGTCTGCTCCGTTTGGCGACACGTGCGATTCATGCCGCACGACGCCTGCCCTGAACTTCATGCGGATCCTCTTCCTCATTTCGGATACGGGCGGCGGCCATCGCGCGGGTGCGCTCGCCGTCGAGGCCGCCATGAAGCGGATCGATCCGTCCTGCGTGACGTCCATCCGCGACGCCCTCGTCGACGCGGCGCCGTGGCCCGTGAATCACTCGCCCGCCATCTACAACTGGGGGATGAAACACGCCCGCTGGGTGTGGGGGGCGTCGTTCCATCTCATGAACGGCCCGCGACGCGCGCGCCTCATGGCCGACGTGAATTGGCCGCTCATGAAGCGGCGGATGGTCGATCTCATCACGACCGAAAACCCGGACATCGTCGTCAGCGTCCATCCGCTCTTGACACGATCGGTCGTACGCGCGATTCGGGCGACGGGTCGACGCCTCCCGTTCGCCATCGTCGTCACCGATCTCGTGACCGGACACGCCACTTGGTACGAGAAAGACGCCGACCTCGTCACCGTGCCGACCGAAGCGGCCCGATCGCGGGCGATCGCGTGCGGTTGCGATCCCGCACGCGTCACGGTCACCGGACAGCCTCTCCATCCCGATGCGGGACGCGCCGTCGGTGATCGTGAGGCCGCGCGTCGCGCCTTCGGATGGAACGCACCGGTCGTTCTCTGCGTCGGCGGCGGAGACGGCATGGGCGACCTCGGCGGTCGCGTGCGCGCTCTCGCTCGGGCGAAGATCCCGGCACGCCTCGTCGTCGTCTGCGGACGCAACGACGCCCTCCGCCGCGAACTGACCGCCGAGACGTTCCCGATCCCCGTCGACGTTCACGGTTTCGTCGGGAATCTGCCCGAGATGATGGCCGCGGCCGACGTCCTCGTCACCAAAGGCGGTCCGGGTTCGATCATGGAAGGCTGTCTCGCCGGGCTACCCGTGCTCATCTACGACTACTTGCCGGGACAGGAGTTCGGGAACATCGGACTGGTGCGCGACGCCGGGATCGGCGATTACGTTCCGTCCGCGAGCGCGCTGCCCGGAGCGGTGCTCCGTTGGTTGAACGACCCCGCCGCGCGGGCCGCCGTGTCGACGAAAGCACGCAGCCTCGCCACCCCCGACAGCGCGACACGCATCGCCCGTGCGGTCTTCGCCACGGCGGAAATGGTGCGCTGACGCACGGGTTTCGCTCTCGCGGGTTTTGTCGGTTTTACCCTCCGCCGCGGGATGAGCGGCACCTCTCCGTGAAAGTTCGTTTCGAGAATCAGGGGATGCGCCGGATACAATCGCGCCCCTACCCTCCTCGAACGTCATGAACACTTCGGGCCGCCGTGGCGGCGTCATCATCCACGCCGACGACTTGGGCTACAGCGACGCCGTCAACCACGGCATCCTCGACGCCCACACGCGAGGCATCGTCACGTCGACGGCCTTCATGACGAATATGCGGGCCACCGAAACCGGCGCCGCGGCGGCCCGCGCGCACCCCGGGCTCGAAACGGGCCTCCACGTGAATCTCACGGAAGGCCGCCCGTTGACCGACGCGACGACGCTTCGCGGCAAAAACGGGGATTTCCGCGATCTCAACGGTCAACTCGTCGCCCTATCGACGGGAAACGTCGCGCGCGGCGACATCGATCGCGAGGTCGAGGCGCAATGGAGCCGCATGGCGGACCTCGGACTTCCGATTCGACACTTGAACGGTCACCAGCACATCCATCTGTTCGGCGGCGTCCTCGACGCGACCCTCGCCTTGGCGCGCAAGCACCGCGTGGCGGTGCGACGGCCGGTCGAACCCCTATGGGGTGATTTGGGGGGAAGCGCTGTCTACTTCATCCGGCGCATTCTCCTGAGGTGGGGATCGCAACGTCGGGACTTCGACGGAGTTCCGCATCCGAACGCTTTCGTCGAACTCACGGGGCCCCGCAAAGGCCGTAGCGCGGCTTGGCTCAAGGATCGCATCGCGGAGCGCTCCGGCGTCATCGAAGTTCTCTGCCACCCCGGACGGGACGACCCCGACGCTTCCGATCCTCTGCGGCGTCGACGCGTGGAAGAACTCGAGATCTTGACCACGCCGAACCTGAAAGCCGATATCGAAGGGATGGGATACGTCTTCGGTACCCACGCGTCCTTCCTTCTCGATCCGCGCCCATGAGCCGCGACGCCCTGTCCCAAGCGGTCGCGCTGTTCGACGGTCACCCTTCCGCCGCGAAGTGGCACGTCAGGATCCGACGTCTGTTGTCGCGCCTCGAGGACGTCGAAGCGCTCGTCCCCGCGTCGGGAAACATCCTCGAAGTCGGCTCGGGACACGGTCTCGTCAGTCTGTACCTCGCACTTGCCGCTCCGGGGCGGACGGTACTCGGCGTCGACATCGACGCACCGAAAGTCGAAGAGGCCCGCCGCGCGGGATCGGTCGACGGTCGGGTCCGCTTCGAAGTCGGCGACGCTCTCGCCTTGCCCCACGCGAGTTTCGATGCGGTCGTGATCGTCGACGTGCTCTATCTCCTCGACGAGCCCGGGCAGGCCGCGGTCCTCGACGGGGTCCGACGCATCCTCAAGCCGGGCGGTCGCCTCGTGTGGAAAGCGCAGGACCAATCCCCCGCGTGGAAATATCGACTGACCAAAACCCAGGAGTGGATCACCACCACCATCGGACTGACCGCGGGGCGTTCGCTGACGTTCCTGCCGCGGACGCGCGCACTCGAACTCATGGCGCGTGCCGGATTCAAGGACGCCGCCGCGCAACCGATGAAGGGACGTATCTACACGGACGTCATCTACACCGGCACGGCCTGACGCGACGTTCCCCGAAAAGGCCGAAGGGGCGCCTCCCGAGACGGGAAACGCCCCTTCGCGACACGCGGTACCGCGATCAGTGCATGAACAGGATTTCGCGGTACTTCGGCAACGGCCAAAGATCGTCGTCGACGACATCCTCGAGCGCGTCCGCCGCGGTACGCACGGCGTTCATGGCCGGGATGACGACGTCCCGGTAGGCCTTCGCGTGGTGCGTCAGCGAACCGTGATCCGCGTCCGCCTTCGCGGAAGCGGCTTCGAGCTCGGCGATTGCGCCGACGAGGTTTTCGACGCCGTTCGCCAAAGCGCGCGTCGATGCCTCGAGCTTCGACGTCGGCAACCCGAGAGGCTTCGCGGCGGCGACGGCCGAAGCCATCGTCGCGAGGTGACGCGTGGCCGCGGGCAGGATCGACGAGGACGCGATACCGAGCGTCGACTGCGCTTCGATGGCGACCGCCTTGCAGTACGCCTCGTGCATGATGTGCCCGCGCGACTCGACTTCCTTGTCGGTGAGCACGTTCAACGACGCGAACAGCGTGCGATTCTTGGTCGAATCCCACTGAGCGACCGCGTCCACCGTGTTGCGGTAGTTCGGCAGCCCGCGCTTCGCGGCTTCGTCCTGCCACTCCTGCGAGTAGCCGTTGCCGTTGAAGATGATGCGCTGGTGTTGGCGCAGCGTAGCCTGCACCACCTTTTGCACCGCGTCGTTCAACGAAGCGCCCGCCGCACGTTGCGCCTCGATACCGTCGGCGAGATGGCGGAGAGCGTCGGCGAGGATCGAATTCAACACGATGTTCGGCGTGCCGATCGACTGGCTCGACCCGACCGCGCGGAATTCGAACTTGTTGCCCGTGAACGCGAACGGCGACGTGCGGTTGCGGTCGGTCGCGTCGCGCGGAAGTTTCGGCAACGCCGACACGCCGAGCGCCATGAACGACTTCTTGGTTTCGGCGGCCGCGGTCCCCGACACCAAGGCCTGAACGATGTCGGTCAACTGATCGCCGAGGTACACGGAGATGATCGCGGGCGGCGCTTCGTTCGCACCGAGGCGATGATCGTTGCCCGCGTGGGCGACGGAGATGCGCAGGAGATCCGCATGCACGTCGACGGCGCGCAGCACGGCGGTCAGGAAGACGATGAAGCGCATGTTCTCGGCGGGGGTGTTCCCCGGTTCGAGAAGGTTGTCGCCGTAGTCCGTCGCCATCGAGAAGTTGTTGTGCTTGCCGGAGCCGTTGATTCCGGAGAAGGGCTTCTCGTGCAGGAGACACGTGAAACCGTGGCGCGTCGCGACCTGACGCAGCACTTCCATCGTCAACATGTTGTGGTCGGCGGCGACGGTCGTGCGCTCGAAGATCGGAGCGAGTTCGAATTGCGCGGGCGCCACTTCGTTGTGGCGGGTCTTCACGGGCACGCCCAACTTCCACAACTCGCGGTCGACTTCCTGCATGTACGCGATCACGCGCGGCGAAATCGTTCCGAAGTAGTGGTCTTCGAGTTCCTGACCCTTCGGCGGCTTCGCGCCGAACAGCGTGCGACCCGACGCGAGGAGATCGGGGCGCAGCGCGGCGAAGGCACGGTCGATCAGGAAGTACTCCTGCTCGGCGCCGAGCGTCGGGTACACGCTCTGCACCTGCGTATCGCCGAGGAGCTTCAACATGCGTACCGCCGATACGGACAGCGCCTCGGCACTGCGAAGGAGCGGCGTCTTCTTGTCGAGCGCTTCACCCGTCCACGAGCAGAACGCTGTGGGGATGCAGAGCGTGGCACCGTTCTCGGTCTCGCGGATGAAGGCCGGCGACGTCGGGTCCCAAGCGGTGTAGCCGCGGGCTTCGAAGGTCGCGCGAAGTCCGCCCGAGGGGAACGACGACGCGTCCGGCTCGCCCTTGACGAGCGCCTTGCCCGAGAACTCCATGATCAGGCGACCGCTCTCGTCCCAGTTCACGAACGAATCGTGCTTTTCGGCGGTGAGGCCGGTCATCGGTTGGAACCAGTGCGTGAAGTGGGTCGCGCCGTGGGAGAGCGCCCAATCCTTCATCGCGTTGGCGACGAGATCCGCGAGAGCGGGATCGAGGGCGGTGCCGTGCTGCACGCACCCTTTGAGCGAACGGTAGGCGCCTTCCGGAAGACGCTTGCGCATCTCCTCGTCGCCGAACACGTTCTTGCACCAAAGGTCCTTGAACGTCTCTTCGAGATACCCGGTCTTCGCGGCCACCGGCTTTCTCGCCATCACGGCGGCCACCGCTTCACGTCGCGCTTCGGTCGGCATCTTCGTCCCCTTCTCACCTGTGGGGTTCGCCGCGTGCGCGTTCACCGCTCCCGATGCGGTCCCGCGCTCGACGAATCACCCGGCACGGGACGCACCCTAAGCGCGAAATGCCGTCTTTCCAAAGGCGAGTTTTCCACAATCCCACCAACATCCGAAGACAAGCCTAAATATGCCTTGGATAATGACTTAGAAGCCATTGGCTCGAGCGGCACACACCCACCGAGTCATCCCTTCGCGAGTGTCGCGGCGTGGGCGACGACGAGAACGCTCGACGCGGCCATCGCGGCCGCGCACCAGGCGGGCGGCAACACCCCCGCCATCGCGAGCGGCGCGGCCACCGCGTTGTAGACGACGGCGAAAACGAGGTTCCTTCGCATGACCCGCCGCGTTCTCGCGGCGAGCGCGAGCAGTGCGACGAACTTCGCGGGGCTTCCGTCCGCGATGATGACGGAAGCCGACGTCGCCGCGAAGTCCGCCTCGGCACCGACGGCGACGCCGACGTCCGCGACGGCGAACGCCGCCCCGTCGTTCAATCCGTCTCCGATCATCGCGACGCGTGCCCCGTCGGCACGACGTGCGGCGACGTAGGCGGCTTTCCCTTCCGGGGTCAGGCCGCCGAATGCGACGTCCACCTTCAACGCATCGGCCACCCGGCGCACGGCCGGTTCCGCATCCCCCGAGAGAATGGCGATGCGGACTCCCGTCGCCTTCAAACGCTCGACCGCATCCGGCGATTCCACGCGCAGCACTTCTCCGAACGCGGCCCGCCCTACGACGCGCCCGTCGCACGCGACGAACATGCCGCCGTCCGCGTCGTCGGCGCCCGCGAACCCGAGCGTCTCCATGAAGACGCGACTTCCGACGTGGACGCGAACCCCGTCGACGCGCGCACCGTCGCCGCCGCGCGGCACTTTGAGAAATCCGTCGGCGGCGAGCGACGTGCCGTCCCGTGCGCGGACCCAATCTCCGAAGGCGCACGCCGCCGGATGCCGCGATCCCGCGCACACGGCGGCCGCGAGCGCGGCGACGCGGCCCCCGTCGCCCTCCGGCACGCGGAAGTCGACCACCCGAAGTCCGCGCTCCGTCAACGTCCCGGTCTTGTCGAACGCGGCGAAATCGCCGTCGGCCAGTCGCTCGAGCGTCGCCGCATCCCGAACGACGATGCCGCGGCTCATCGCGGCCGAAAACGCCGCGGCGAGCGCGGCGGG